>CAYVSF010000357.1:0-3769 GCA_964453775.1 uncultured Bacteroidales bacterium | reverse complement strand
CGGCCAAAAGGAGTGGGGGGCGTTAAACGGAGTTATCATCTCGGGAAAAGGCAGGCATTTTTCTTCAGGAACAGACGTAGATCAGATGATTGATTATCAGTCGGAGAATAGCATAGAGCAGCTAAGGAGCTATTTTCGTCAAAACAGGAAGGCATTCCTACAGCTTAAGTCTTTTCCTTTTCCCGTTGTGGCTGCAATAAAAGGTGTGTGTGTTGGATCCGCCATGGAGCTGGTGTTGAGTTGCGATTACCGCATTTCTTCGGAGCGCGCGGTAATGGGATTTCCCGAAATTACTTTTGGAGTAATGCCTGGTCTTGGTGGAGCTGTGCTTTTATCCCGGATGACTTCCAAAGCAAAAGCAACCGAACTGCTGCTTTCGGGCAAAACATTTGGAGCCGTGGAGGCCTATGATTTGGGAGTTGTACAGGAAATTGTTCCTAAGAAGTCCTTAATGACTGCGGCTAAAGATATTATTAAACGTATGGACAGGGGAAGGCTGGCATATTATAAACAAGAACGATTGTATGAGTGAAATTTTTGATCAAATAAAAGTAAGATCTGTAGCTTCTTATCTGCCGGGAAGAGCCTTAAGAATTGATGAAGTGGATGATGTTTTGGGACTCCTGCCTGATGCTCCTGTAAAACTGCAAAAATGGCTACAACGTATGAAAATGCTGATGAAAGAGTTACTGGAAGTGAAGGCTTACCATTTTGCCATTGATCCTACAACAAGAGAATTTACGGATGACAATATTTCCATGTCGTTAGAGGCGGCCAAAAAAGCTTTGAATAAGGCAGATATGAATGCCAGCGATATTGATCTGATCGTTTATGGGAGCGCACATCAGGATCAAATGCCAACAGCATCTGTACGCATACAGGAAGAACTGGGAATTGAAAGTTGCGGGGAAATGGCTGTTCATGCGAATTGTACATCAGCATATAAAGCTATGTTGGCGGCTTATGATATGTTAAGACTGGGAAGATATAAGAAAGCGTTGGTACTGTCGTCCAATATCTCTTCTTCCGAATTAAGGGCAGAGTATTATAACCAACCCCTTGTGAAGAAAGAAGAACTCTTCTTACGCTATTTTTTAAGCGATGGAGCTGGTGCTATGATTCTTGAAGCTGAAGAGGAGGAAGTGGACAAAGCAGGATACTATCTGGAACATGTGTATATGGAATCGGTGGGTGGGAAAAAGCCTGCAGCGATGCGGAATAAGCGACCTGCCTATTGGATGAATCCGCGCGAGGAGTTTGAAAATGGATATCATCATTTGGCACAGCTGTTCAATGAACAATTGCGGGAGCATTTTCACGATAGTGATGGTTCGGTTTTTGTAAAAGGTCTTAAGCGAATGATAGATAATTACCAGATCGCAGTGCAGGACGTTCGGTTTTTCCAAATTAATTTTCCTTCAAAACATATTTCAGAATTGGTTATGGAGGAGTGCAAAGAACTGGGTATTGATGAAAAAGCACTTACGACAAGCATGTCCTCTATGGGCTATGTTGGCCCCCCAATGCTCTTCATCTCGCTTGAGGACTTGTTGGATAAGAATTTATTGAAAAACAAGCAGATAATATTGAGTTTTGTTACAGAAGTCAGTAAATTTATGCAGGCAGGTTATGTCATCAGAAAACATGAATTGGCATAATTTATGCTATTCTACCGAACAAACCTAAAACGTACACAAATGAAAAAACTACTTACACTAGCACTGGCAATACTGTTTATAATGCCTGCCATGGCGCAGGAAGAAGGTGAAAAAGAAAAAGATCCTGGTGATGATATCAATACGCTCTTATCAAGGGTTGAGGTTGATTTTACCGGAGGATTTATTGGTCCTGAATTAAAAGTAGGAAATGTCTACGACGATAATTCACTGCTCATAGGCGGTAGAATGGGGATTATTTTAAACAGGAAAGTTTCTTTTGGACTTGGTGGTTATGGTTTGGTAAGCAGAAGCAGTTTTGATGTGAATGAAATTACCCAGGAACCCAAAATCAGAATTGGAATGGGCTACGGAGGATTGGTAACTGAATATATTCTGTTTAGCAATAAAGCGGTTCATTTTAGTATTCCTGTCTTAGTTGGTGCAGGAGGAATTACTTTATATGAAGATGATAGCGATTTTTGGGATGATGATTGGTACAGTGTAGATAATTCTGCTGCTTTTGTTCTGGAGCCTGGGGTGAATATTGAAGTAAATCTCACAAAATATTTCAGGTTGCATGCAGGCGCCAGCTATCGTTATTTTTACGGAACAGATTTGCTCTATATAAAAGATGGAGATCTTTCTGACCTTACATACAATTTTGGTGTTAAATTCGGATTCTTTTAATTAACTACTAAACAAATAGACAGGCAAACAGTTTAATAGGATTGTTTGCCTTTTTTTATGGAACGAATAGCAGTATTAGGAACTGGGAAAATGGCTACTGAGCTTTTGAATTTTTTTATTGCTCAGGAATGCGCTATTGCCCTTTGGGGAAGGAAACCGGAGCGTTTAGAAAAAATGTCAGATGCTGCAGTCCGTAAAATTAAACGACAGGTTCGTGCTGGGATTATCACACCGGAAAAGGGAGAAGTGTTAAGTGAATCTCTTCTTTTTTCCACAAAACTTCCAGAAGTTCTTGCAGGAAGAAGTCTCATTATAGAAAGTGTTAAGGAGGATCTTTCCTTGAAGGAAGCTCTTTTTAAACAATATATTCCATACACTGGCCCCGATGCGATATGGTGTTCCAATAGTTCCTCTATTTTGCCTCAATTGATCCAACATAAAACCAACTCATCTATTCCTTTGGCAGGCCTGCATTTTTTCTTTCCGGTTGGAGTGAAAGAGGTGGTAGAATTCATTGTTCCTGAAGGTTTCCCAACTGAAATTGTCCACAGGATTAAGGAATTCATGGAGCGATGTGGCAAAAAGGTTTTTATGCAGGATGCAAAATCAGCATTTTTATTAAACCGGATTTGGCTTGGTGTTCAAATTGAAGCACTTCATTTACTCCACAAAGGTTTTACTGTAGAAGAAATTGATGAAGTTGTAAAACCAGAATTGGCTGCTCATGGTGTTTTTGAAATGATGGATGCGGTCGGTTTTGATACCCTGTTGGCTGCCGTTACAAATTATAAAACCCATTTTCTACTACCAAATGATCCTGAGATTTTGCTTGAAGAACTTCGGACAAGAATACTGGATAATCAGTTTGGTCAGAAAAACGGAACAGGTTTCTATTCCTACATCAAAGGGAGAAGACAAAATAATAGAGAAACTACTGTTGATGAGGATAAATACAACCGCATTAAAGAGCAATTGATTGGAGTACTTGAATCCACTATGCATTTCTATCAGAAAAACATCAATTTAAGTACTAAGGAACTTTACGAATATTTCAGGGATTACGTGGGTTAGTGGATATTTCTACTTCGGATGCAAAGCTTTTCCTTTCTTTTTATAAATTTGGGAATTAAATTATCAACAAATGAATGATAAAGTTGTTGTAACCGGATTTGATATGGTTACTGCTCTCGGTTTGGGTTGGCAGGAGACCTGGGAAGGATTGTTAAATGGAAAAAGCGGAGTTGAGCCTATTCGTTTATTTGATGCCTCTGAAAATGATACGCGCTTTGCGGCTCAATTGCCCGAAAATTTTGAGGAATATGCTGCCACGAAAATAAAAAAACGCATCAGACGTCAAATGACCCGCGTTACACAAATGGCTTATGTCTGCGCCGATCAAGCCATAGAGCAATCAGGAATTGATT
>CAYVSF010000356.1:0-3776 GCA_964453775.1 uncultured Bacteroidales bacterium | reverse complement strand
TGAAAAGGTGCAGGTTGTAAATATTAATAATGGAAATCGTTTTGAACTGGATATCGCAGATCAGAATGCAGGTGTTTACAGCTTGCAAATCGTTTCTGATGGTAAAGTTTTCAGCAAGAGAATCATGTTACAATAACGATTATTTTTTGGAGTTAGGAAACCGCCCGCAGCAATGTGGGCGGTTTTTTTATGCCAGGAAAAAAAGCAGCTCCACAGTGGTTCCTTCCCCTTCTTCGGATTTCACGGAAATCTGTCCCCGGTGGTTGAAAATAATATGCCTGGAAAGACTCAAGCCAATTCCGGAACCCTGCTCTTTTGTGGTGTAAAAAGGAACAAAAATCTGCTCCTTTTCTTCTTGTTTCATCCCTTTTCCGTTGTCTGTCATGGTAACCAACAACTGATTCCTTGCCGGCTGTTTAATGCTGGTCCGAATGCTTGGTGCGACTGTATTCTGTGTGGCATCAACAGCGTTTTGCAATAAATTGATAAAGACCTGCTCCAGCTGATCTGCATCAGCCTGAAAAATAACTTTCTCTTCTGGCCCCACCACTTCGCAGTGTATCCCGTATTCCCGTAATTTCTGACTAAAAAGGGCGAAAACCCCTTCCACCAACGCCACGATGTTCACAGGGTTTAGCCGTGGAGGTGGCAATTTAGTGATGCTACGGGTGGAATTCACAAAATTCACAAGTCCCTGACTCCTGGAACTTATGGTCCGTAGACTATATGTAAGTTCTTCCCGGGAAACTGGCTCTAACTGGTTCAAATCACGAAACCCGCCCTTATCATCCTGAATGGTTTCCGAAACCATCTCTGAAAGATTTGCAATGGGAATGGCTGAGTTCATTATTTCATGCGTTAGTACACGGGTAAGCCTGTACCATGATTCCATCTCCTTTTGCTCCAGCTCGCCCTTAATGTTCTGAAAAGAAACCAACTTGTATTCCTTCTCCTCTCTTTTAAAGCTGGTGGCTGTAACCGCCAGCTGGTAGTTGTATCCCCTAAGTTCAAGCCTAAGCATTTTTCGCTGTCCCGGCAAAATAGCTTCCAGCAACTTTAAAAATTTTGGAGCCACCGGCTTAAAAAAACTGATATGATGCACCCTGTTCATTTGAAAAAACCCCCTGGCTGCATCATTGAGCAAATTTATACGACCATTGGAGTCGAAACATACAATACCCACATTCACATGATTCACTACGGTATGTAAATACTGATAATTGCTTTCAGCTTCTATCCTTAGGTTTTCTATCAAATCGGCAATGTGATGAAATGCTTTGCCCAATCCTTTGTTTTGATTTCTCTTCCGGATATTTCCCAGGGATGAGAAATCGCTATACTTTACCCCTTCCAAAAAATTCCCCAGGGCTGTATAATTGCGATCTATATATCGCAGCAGGGAAAGAACGGCAAAAATCATAAACAACAACAACCAAAACCCGGACATCCAGTAAGGCGTTTGCACAATTAGGTACAGGGAGGCCGTTCCTAATGCAATTGCAAGGAGCAAGCGCAGTACTATATTTCTACGAAAATTATTGGATATCATATTTCTTTATTTTTCGATATAGCGTACTCCTGCTTAAACCAAGTTCTTTGGCTACCAGCGTCATATGCCCCTTGCATTTCTCCAGGGCTTTTACAATAGCCTCTTTTTCCATCTCTTCCACATTTAAATTCGTTTTTTTGCTGATTTTAGGGGCTTTCAGTGCAAAATCCTCAGGGGCCAGCTGGTCGGTGTCACACATGATGACAGCACGTTCCATGGCATGCTTTAATTCGCGCACATTCCCGGGCCAGGAATACTTTTGAAGCCAGTTCAGGGTCTTTTCGGGCAGCTTAAGACTACCCTTGTTGTACTTCTCACGGTATTGATCAAAAAAATGAACTGCCAGGAGACCAATATCATCTGCCCGCTCTCTTAAGGGAGGCATGGTAATCTCCAATGTATTGATCCGGTAAAGCAGATCCTGGCGAAAAGCACCCTGTTCAATCAGCTCGTAAATAGGTTGGTTGGTAGCACAAATCAAACGCACGTCAGTTGTTAGCTCTTTTTCCGACCCCACGCGGTGAATGCGCCCGCTTTGTATGGCTGTAAGCAACTTGGCCTGTAAAGTTGGAGGTAGATTTCCTATCTCATCTAAGAATAAAGTTCCGTCCGAGGCAATCTCAAAACGACCGGGCTTGTCTTCTTTGGCATCGGTAAAGGCCCCTTTTACATGACCGAAAAGTTCCGATTCAAAAAGGGTTTCCGCCACTGCTCCCAAATCTACCTTTACAAAAGGAAAATCCTTTCGCCTGGATTTCTGATGAATAATCCCTGCCAACAAATCCTTCCCGGTACCGTTCTCACCCAGGATAAGCACGTTGGCATCCGTACCGGCCACCTTATCCACCTGATCAAAAACCGTTTTCATGGCAAGGGATTCACTAATCATTTCCTCCTCTGAAAAGAAAAACTTTTGAGCCCTCCGGTAGTTTTGCAGCTGCTTCTGCGTATCCTTAAGCCGGAAGGCTGAAACAACAGTGGCAAGCAACTTTTCACGCTCCCAGGGTTTCACCAGGAAATCCGTTGCCCCCAGTTTCATCGACTTCACCGCCAATTGAATATCGCCATAAGCAGTTACCATTAATATTTTCACTTCCGGATCCAACTTTACAATCCGCTCCAGCCAATGCAAGCCCTCCTTCCCACTCGTCTCTCCTGCCCTGAAATTCATATCCAAAAGCACCACATCGATTGTATGCGATTTAAACAGCCCCGGAACCTCCGATGGATTCGATGCGCAAAGGATCGTTTCAAATCGCTTCCGCAATACTGCCCGTGCAGTAAAAAGCACATCCTCGTCATCTTCAATAATCAGTACTGTTCCTTTTAACTTTTCCATGATAAGCAACTATTTGTAACAAAGGTACACATTGTGTCAAAATGAGACAAGACCCTGTCTCATTTTGATACAAAAAAGCTTCATCATAAACAACATCTTTAAACCTAAGCTATTTTTTATCAGATACTTAGATTAAATGGCATGAATTTTACACAGTGATTAAAAAAAATCAATGCCATGTTTAAAAATTATATCATAACCGCTCTCAGAAATATAGCACGGAACAAAGTGTTCTCTGCTATTAACCTGATAGGATTTTCCATCGGAATTGTAGTATTCATTTTCATTATGCTCTTTGTCGAAAAAGAATACGCCTATAACAAATTCAATGAAAAAATTGACCAAATCTACCGAATGGAATATGGGAAGGGACGTCGTGTCCATATGACCTCGGCCATGGGTCCGGATCTTTCCGATGAATTCCCGGAAATAAAGCAATACAGCCGTTACTTACCTTTGGGAAATGGCTATGCTAAATATAAGGACAAATTACATAAAATTGAAGGAATGTTCCTGATGGACAGTAGCTTCTTTAACATCTTCACCATCAAATTCATCCAGGGGAACCCCAAAACGGCACTGGAAAATATCAACTCCATTGTAATTACAAAAAGCCTCTCAAAAAGGATCTTTAAGGATGCAAACCCTATGGGAAAGATTCTGCGTGCAACCAATGGATTTGAATATACCGTTAATGGTGTCATCGAAGATCTGGACGACTTCTACCTTCAGGTGCAAGCCATTGGTCCATTTCAATTACTGGGCGAAACACGAGGGGCAGAATATCTAAGAAGCTATGGCACAAATCAATTCCCCACCTACTTCCTGCTGGAAAAGGGAACAGATGTAGCCAGGCTGGAGCAGAAAGCAGAGCAGTATTTCAAAAAT
>CAYVSF010000355.1:0-3796 GCA_964453775.1 uncultured Bacteroidales bacterium | reverse complement strand
AAGATTTGTATACACAGAATCGGTAAGCGTAGTATCTGCCCAGGCAAAAGAATAATCCGGCATTCCGTTAACCGCCTGTGCACTAATCCTGCCCAGGGTGTCACCATGACAAGGAATAGGTTTCACTACAAAATCAACCGTTAGTGCTTCGTATTCGATTAGCGTTATTGTGGAATCCAGGGTACATTCATTTGCGTCTTCAACAGTTATAGTATGCAATCCTCCTTCTACATCTGTAAATGTATTCGATGCACTAAAGTTTAATCCATCCAAACCATATTCAAGCGCTCCTGTTCCTCCGGAAGCCGATACGGTAATACTGCCTAAAGTATCATCATTACAATTGGTAATCGTGTCCATCAATATCTGATCTATTACAATCGCTGCAGGCTCATCAATTGTTACATCCTGATCTGCCGTGCAAAATCCCTCATCAATCACCTGTATCGTATAATCTCCTGCCAGTAAATCGCTAAAGATATTGCTGCTCTGTGGTGTTCCTCCATTCAGGGTATACTCAAAGCTTCCTGTTCCACCACTGGCAATAATCTCAATTTCACCGGTGTTGTTTCCATGACAATCCTGAACATCCGTTACAATTACATTATCAATACTGATGCTTGGTGGACCTGTTACATTTAAGGTGCTATCTAATGGTTTTGAACATCCGTTTTCATCTTCCACAATGATATCATAGATACCAACAGTCAGGTCTTCAAACAATGAATCGGGAGAGAATGTGCTTCCATTATCAATTGAATAGAGCAGCTCTCCAGTTCCTCCTGATGCCCAAATCTCAATGCTTCCATCATTACCACCGCCTACACAACTGGTAGGAGTAACTTCAACAGAATCAATTACAATTGGATCGGGATCTATCACATCAACTTCTCCCATGTATAGCTCACAGCCCAGGTCGTCTCTAACATACACATCGTAGTTTCCGCCTGCAAGTCCGTTGAAATCATATGGAACGATTGCGGTTGGAACAGCTGGTTCGAAGGTAGCTGCACTGTCAATGGAGAACTGATAAGCTCCGTTTCCTCCACTGGCATCCACCGAAATGGTTCCATCATTCGCTCCATTACAACTTATGTTGGTATGACTGAAGCTTCCAAGAATTTCAACTCCCTCGGTAAGCGTAATCACCGTATCTTTTGTACAACCTGCCAGATCAATGATATCCACATCGTAGGTGCCTGCCGGCAGATTGGCAAAGGTATATCCGCTGGGTTGATAAGCTGAATCCGGATGGATACGATAGCTAATCGTTCCTGTTCCTCCAATCATATCAAGGGTAATTGAGCCCAGTGAATCCTGGTAACAGACATTATCAACGATGGTAGCATTGTCAATCTCTATCTCGGGAGGTTCGCTTACATCTACCGAATCAATAGCCACACAACCATGCGAATCGGTTACACGGAGGTAATACCTTCCGGCACACAAGCTAACATTTTGTCCTGTAGCATAAATCGTACTGAAGTCCGAAACTTCACTCCACTCATACAAAACATAAGGGGGCTGACCACCAATAGCAGTAGCCACAGCTTCTGCATCACAAGTACCAAAACACGAAGTGCTTAAACCGGTAATCGGCAGGGTGTAAGTTGTCTCTGCAAATGGCCCACTACCGCTATATTCGTTAATTGTTTTATTAATTGAAGAATCGGCATACAATACTGTTTCATATATACCAGACCCGTTGAAATCGGAGAAGGATATGGTCGCTTCTTCAATTAATCCATCGTAATCTCCCAGGTTCCTGTTATCCACAATCCTGATTCTCCAAACCCCATTGGCCGGATCTTCGCCATGGATTTCTTCTTTCCATGTTCCGGAGAAGGCATATCGATCATCTTTGGGATCGCATCCAATCATAGGACCAATAGCAGAAGTATCCAGGGGATCATTATAGAAACGGAACTCACCTTCGGAATTAAACTCATCCGGAAATACTTTTGTACAGTAAGGTTTCAACTCAACCATTGAATCGTTGGGCGCTACAAGGTAAATACCTAAGTAGGCCATGAAATCATGATTGGACAATTTCACATACACATCAACATGCGTGGATGTGGAATCAATTAAATAAGGTGTGGGTTTACCAATGGAAGCCTGCAATTGGTCCAGATACGTAATTCGTAGGGTATCTGTAACATCTGCACAGGGGAAGGTTCCTGAAACGGTGAGTACCAGATCTACAAAACCATTCAACAAGTCTGTAGCACCGGGTGTATAGGTGGGTGCTAAGGTATTCCCATTCGTAAAACTTCCATCCCCATCAGGAGCCGACCAGGAAACGCCGGAACCATTCACCTGACTGGCGTCAGGAACAGTATACGGATCGCCATAACATAATAAGGTATCTACTCCTGCATAAGCGGATGGACCTTCCACATAATCCACATTAATATCATCAAAAGCAGAGCAGGTACCGTTCACCTCGGTCCAGGTGAAGGTGTAGCTGCCATAAGTGCTGGCGGTTGCTACAGCATCCGCATCATTGGCATCCGGTGCAAAGGTTACGGTGCCGGGGCCGCTATACGTCCAGGTACCCGTACCCACACTTGGGTTCGCTCCAAGGCCAAAGTCCAAGCCACAAACGCTGCCTCCGGCGCCTGCATCGGCCGTTGGCTGCTGGTAAAAGTTGACGGTTATCTGATCGGCATCTATACAGCCGTTGTTATCTTCGGTCCAGGTAAATTCATAGGTCCCATAAGCATCCACATCAACCGTTGCATTCGGATCATTCGCATTCGGGGTAAAAGTGGATGTTCCGGTACCGGATGTTTGCGTCCATGTTCCGGTGCCTACGCTTGGCGTGGCATTCAAAATAAAGTCCAGGTCACACTCATCGCCTCCGCTACCAGCGTTGGCGTTCGGTTGCTCATTAAAGTTTACCGTAATGGTGGCGGCATCAGTACAACCGTTGTTATCTTCCGTCCAGGTAAAGTCGTAACTGCCATAGGCATCAACGGTTACCGTGGCATCCGGATCATTCGCATTCGGTGAGAAACTGGCCGTGCCGGGTCCTGCTGTCTGGGTCCAGGTGCCGGTACCCACGCTTGGGGTAGCATCCAGTACAAAATCCAGGTCGCACTCATCGCCTCCACTGCCCGCGTTGGCTATCGGTTGTTCGTTAAATTGTACGGTTATCTGGTCGGCATCTATACAGCCGTTGTTATCTTCGGTCCAGGTAAAATCATAGCTGCCATAAGCATTTACACTTACCGTGGCATTGGGATCATTTTCATTCGGGAAGAAGTTGGCTGTTCCAGGGCCGGTATAGGTCCAGGTACCGATACCCACACTTGGGATAGCATTAAAGGTAAAGTCCTGATCACACTCAGTGCCACCTGCACCTGCATTCGCTGTAGGCTGCTCACTGAAATTCACATTTACAGCATCAGCATCCGAACAAATGCCATTCACTTCTGTCCAGGTAAACTCATAGCTGCCATAGGCATCTACCGTAACAGTCGCATTCGGATCATTCGCATTCGGTGTGAAAACAGAACCACCGGGTCCGGCAGTCTGGGTCCATGTTCCCGTTCCTACACTTGGTGTAGCATTCAACACAAAGTCATAATCACACTCATCGCCTCCGATACCCGCATCAGCAACAGGGGTCTCTAAATAATCGACAATGACATCATCAGCATCTGTACACGTTCCATTCACCTCGGTCCAGGTGAAGGTGTAGCTGCCATAAGCGCTGGCAGTTGCTACAGCATCCGGATCATTGGCATCCGGTGCAAAGGTTACGGTGCCGGGGCCGCTATACGTCCAGGTA
>CAYVSF010000354.1:0-3810 GCA_964453775.1 uncultured Bacteroidales bacterium | reverse complement strand
ACAAAAATGATAACACTGGCCACCAGTGTGTCGTACGGAATGGTAATGTTTGTAATGCCAAGCAGCAAACCTACAATTGGCACAAAGGCTACCAGGATAATAAGGTCGTTTATCGAAACCTGAACCAGGGTGTAATTGGGGTCGCCGTTGGTAAGGTAACTCCATACAAAAACCATTGCTGTACATGGAGCAGCACCCAGAATTATAGCACCGGCAATATATTCACCTGCCAAAGCCGGATCTATCCAGGCAGCATAAATTTTTGCGAAAAATATCCAGGCAAAAAATGCCATGGAAAAAGGTTTTATCGCCCAGTTAATAATTAATGTCCATACTACACCGCGTGGTTTTTTACCTATTTGTTTAATGCTGGAAAAATCAACCTGAAGCATCATGGGATATATCATTAACCAGATGAGCACGGCCACCGGAATATTTACTTTTGCAAATTCAAGTCTGCTGATAACTTCAATTGAATTGCCAAAAAAATACCCCAGTCCTATGCCGGCAAAAATTCCAAGAGCTACCCAGATGGTTAGGTATTTCTCGAAAAATCCGATTTGCTTCTTTTGTGTCATAGTTATTTTTTTGCTCTTACGGTGATACTGTAAATCCCTGTTCTCGTTTTTTTAAATTTTCGTAACTCATCCATCGAGATGTAATTTAACAGGATAGTATTTGGAATTTCTATCTCTTTTTCTTTTTCTATGGAGGTATTCATAAAATTATTTTCCCTGATAATTTCAAGGTAATCATTTTTCTGAATTGCTCCCGAAACACAACCGGCATACATCTCAGCATCATCTTTAATTTTTTCAGGCAATTTTCCCGAAATTACCACATCAGAAACACAAAAATGCCCGCCGGGCTTTAATACACGGTATATTTCTTTAAATGCTTTTTCTTTATCCGGAACGAGATTCAAAACACAATTCGAGATAACAACATCAAATGAATTATCCCTTAAAGGCATTTGTTCAATATCGCCCTGAACAAATTCAACATTTTGGTAACCAAGTTTCTCATTATTGATACGAGCTTTTTCAATCATGGCTTCGGTAAAATCCAATCCGGTAACTTTTCCTGATTCGCCAACAATGACTCGTGCCACAAAACAGTCGTTTCCTGCTCCTGAACCCAAATCCAGAACTGAATCACCCGGTTTAAGGTGCGCAAAATTAGTTGGAATTCCACAGCCCAAACCTAAATCGGCATCGGAATTATATCCTTGAAGATTGGAGTAGTCATCACTAAAAACGGTATAATCTACCGAATCGCAAAAGCCGGAGCTTCCACAGCACGATGTTTCGTTTTGTGTTTTGGATTGCTTGGCTATCTCGCTGTATTTTTCTTTAACAATAGCTTTTAAATTTTTGCTCATAACTGTGGTTTTATTTCTTCAATATAAAATTTATAAAAAGCTTCTTTAATTCCGTCACGGGTTTTTCGGAACTCATTCCAGATATATTCATCGGTTCCGGTTGCTTCCGATGGGTCTTCGAAACCCATATGTATACGGTGTTTTACTTTACCCATAAATGCCGGGCAGGCTTCGTTAGCCCCACCACAAACGGTAATTACATAGTCCCATTCCTGATCAAGATATAAGTCAACCGAATCAGAAGTATGGTGGCTGATATCAAGTCCAATTTCTTCCATTACGGCAACTGCTTTTTCGTTTAGCTTTCCTGAAGCTTCGGTTCCTGCCGACCGCACAATCAGGTTTATATCAAAAGATTGTAAAAAGCCATGAGCCATTTGGCTTCGGCAACTGTTTCCTGTACATAGAATTAATACTTTCATCGTATAGTTTTCTATTTGTTATTTCTTTTCTCTTTTTCGTAACATCAGGCACACGATTCGCTAAGACGTTCCGATTTGGCAGTTTTTAACGGCAATCCGTCTATTTCCCATTCAGCCAGCCCGCCAGCCATGTTAGCTATATTTTCGAATCCTTTATCCTTCAAAAAAGAACAGCTTCTTTACTGTGGATTACTGTTGCATTGGCAAATATTAATGCTGTGTCTTTAGTAAAATTCGTAGAGTTATCTCCTAAAATTCTGTAAGGGTAAAAAATGATTTCATTTATATCGAAAACTTTAAAGCTGTTCATATAATCTTCGTGCACATCAACAATTATGGCGCCTTTTTTACAGGCTTTCAAGGGAGAAAGGTTTAAAATTCCTCCCGATACAATTCCTTTATTTTCAAATAACTTATGCATGACTAACAGTGATTTTCTTGCCCAACGGATATCTCTTCGAAAAAACCGTTCATTAGATCTTTTAAATCTATAATGCAACTACCACATAAACAATAGTTTACTTTTAGTCCATCAATCTGGCCTTTGATTAATCCCACTTTTTTAAGCTCCTGTAAATGTTGCGAGACTGTGGTGCGGCTCAAAGGTATTTCATTACTTATATCGCCGGAAATACATGTTTTACACTGGGCAAGGTATCGTAAAATAGCGAGTCGCGCTGGATGAGACATAACTCTTGAAAGCTCGGCAATACGCTGCAAATCTTTTTCAAAAAGGGAGGATTTTTTTTGTGTCATGTTTTTTTGTTTAATGACGCAAACATACGACATTAAAACGGATATTAAAATCTTTAATTGTTATTTTAATGTTAAGTTTTTTGTTACCTTAGATTTAGTTGGTTTTCTAGTTTCTTTGTAGGATAAAATCCTGTATGCCTGAAGAACTCCTTTCCTTGCGCATTGAGTAAAATTTGGGTTGGAATAACCGAAACGCCATAATATTTCATCAACTTTCGGTTTTTGGGATATGTAATATTGTAAAAAACCACATTTACCTTATCGGGATATTGCCGGCGAATATCTTCCATTACCTTTTCCATACGTTTACAAGCTGAGCATCCGGTAGAACCAAATTCCAGAAATGTAACTTCGTAGGATTGCGCGTTATTTTTATAATTATAAGCCGAATCGATATAGGCAGTTGCCGATTGAACGGTTTCTGCACCTGCCTGCATCTTTACCATATCCGATGCGGTGTTGGTTAATTTATCCTTAAAAATAAATAAGGCTACAAAAAACAATACGCTCAACAAAACCGCTATCAGGTTTAAAATCTTTTTTAGCTTATCCGACGATTTCATTTTTCCCATATAGATTCATTTGGACGCATGAATTGCCGTAAAGTTTATCAGTTTATAAAATCACGCGCATTATCGCCTCTCAAATTGCCGGCAAGGCCCAGTAATCCATCGGTTAAATATTTTACTTCATAGCCCTGTGTTTTTAAATAAGTCATGGCAATTATTGCCCGGTCTTTGTGCGGACATGCGGTTACAATAATTTTGTTTTTGTCAATCTTGTCGAGATTATTGGGTAAATCGGGCAAAGGGATACTAATGGCAAAAGGCATCCGCCATGCTTCGTATTCCTCCTCAAATCGGATATCAATTAATTGGACTTTACCCGCTTTTAAAAGCTCCACAAGTTGTTCGCTGTTAATTTTCATTTCTTTGCGCGACTCATAATCATAGTTTAACAGGTAATCTTCCAGACTTATTTCTTGAGCTATTGAACTGGTAGCCATGAAAAAAAGAATAAAACCAAATATATAACTTTTCATTTTCAGATCTTTCATTTTTATTTATTGTCAGATAGTATACTTTAAAAGAAAGATTAAAAATTCTGCTTAAAGTCATCCACCTTTTTATTGGCCAGGTAAATAATAGCAATAAATATAATGGCTGCCACGGGCACAATTATCCATTGGTTAATACCCAAAGCTGCAGAAATATCGCCACTCATCGATTTTGATTTAAAATGTGTTTTAAA
>CAYVSF010000353.1:0-3816 GCA_964453775.1 uncultured Bacteroidales bacterium | reverse complement strand
TCTTGCAAAAATGTTGGAAGCAACTACTGGTGTGAAAACAAGTTTTTTATCTGTAGCTATTGCAAAACGGGGAATTTCAAAACTTAGTTCAATGTGAATTGGACCCTCCATATGGCCATAAGGATCACTATATTTCATTTCCTTTATTATGGCATCAGGAGCAACTCGAAGCAGTTCCTGTTCCAGGTTTCTATCCCAGTTGGCTTTAAAATCACGAGTAAACATGCCGCGTAAAGCTGCATCTGATTGCCCTTCGGCATCTACAATGATTTTTCCTGAGTAGCTTCCGTCTTCGTTAATTTTTCCTTCTCCTTTAATTTTTAAGTAATGGTTTTCCGGAGCAGAAATATCGGTTATCATTAAATCGGCACCTTCCGGCAAACCCATTAGGTAGTTCTGCTGCTGTTCCCGGCTCGACCATTCTTCGCGAACAAAAGGAACCCAGGTGGGGTCGAGTAATTTGTATTCCCCATTTCTGAGTTTTACAACGGTGATACTATGGTTAAATTGATCCGCAGGGATATCTTCAATTCGTGACCCGGCCATGGTCATTGCTGCATAAGATTCAAAACCGGCTGCTCTTAACATGGTGATAAGCATTCCTGCTTTGTCTTTACAAACACCACAGCGATCTCTGAATGTCATTTCACCTTTGTGAAGTGTATACCCTTCACCTTCACCCATGGAAAGACCAGAATAGCGAATGTTGTCAGCAACCCAATGATTTAACCTTGAAATAGAATCCATTTCACTGTTTGCTCCTTCAAGAATCTCTGCCACTTTTGCATCAATTTCAGGTGTTGATTCAAAACTACCAAAATCTTCGTTTACGCCATAAAACCAAATTGATTTGGCTTCCCAGTCGGGGCTGGTTGTGATGAGCAATTTGGGTGCGATATCAGAATAAGCTACCATATTAGGCTCATAAGAGATGGGCAACATGTTTTTCTTCGTAAAGCTGTAGTGTACTTTATCTTCTTTAATGGTCTTACTTACCTGGGCTTCTCCGTGAAAGAATTTGTAGGTAACATTTTTGTCTTTTGGAATGGCCACCTCATAAACTTTTTCTTTCACGGGCTGGGAATTCCAGAATTCAATAATGTCGTAGTAGTGCCCTCTCATTGGGGGAATATAGCGGGAGTCATCCGGCTCTTCCTGATAAAGCAGGGCATAGGTAAATCCCTTTCGGAACCATTTAACTTCTACGCCGTCTCCGGGTTCCAACCTTCCGATGTCTGCCATTTTTTGTCTGGCCCCCCAGTATATCATTCTTGCAGGAGCAGGGTAATCGTATATATTGTTTTCAAGTCCAATGACCTCGGTATCTCCATTTTTTCTGTGGATTACGAGTTCTTTTATTTCCACAAAAGCAGAGAGGGGGTCGTAATTAAAGGTGAGGTGATTAAGAGCTTTTGCTCCTTCTTTAGTAAGAACTTTGTAGAGGGTGTGGATGTTGTTGTAGCTGAGACCGGACTCCTGCACATCTACCTGGATTCTGTCATAAACCACCAGATATTTTGCACCCGGATAATCTTTTGAGGTTCCGGCATTTTTAAGATCCTCCTTTGGGCCTCCATATACCCATAGGCCGGCAAGGACCAGGGAAAGTAATAGAGCAAAATGTTTACGCATAGTTTAAATTTTTTAGTTAGGGTCTAATGATATGAATGCTAAATATAATGTTTTTTAGCTGTATATCAATTTTGATTGCGCTACTTCTTGTGGGTTTAATCTATAAGCGAATGGATTGAAAATACTCCCTGATTTTTTTAATGCCTTCCTCAATTTCTTCTTGTTCACGGGCAATGTTAATGCGAATGAAGTTTTTGCTTTTTTCAGAGAAATGCTCTCCTGGAATCACTGCTACTTTTTGTTTTTCATATAAGTCCATGGTAAAAGAGAAACCATCATTCATTCCAGGAGGGAGTGAAGTCCAAATAAAATAACCTCCTTTTGTGTCAGGGATATTAAACTTTAAATCTTTCAGCGGATTGGCCATTCTATGGTAGTTGTGCTGAAGCTGTTGTCTTAATTGCTCAATATAAGATTTCCCCATGTTGTGTTTCTCCAGGTATCCAGCAATTGCAGCCTGAAGTATGGATGGAGCACAAAGCCCGGTGTAATCATGTATGGCCTGGATCTTTTCCATGTGTTCTTCATGTGCTATCAAGTAGCCGATTCTCCATCCGGTAATGGAAAATGTTTTTGAAAAACTATTCACGTAGAAGATGTTTTTGTTAAACTGATCCAGTGGGAGGTAAGGCGGCCTATGAAAATACAATTCGCGGTAAACGCTATCCAGTATGAGGTTAATGTCGTATTTCTCGATGATGCTCAGGAGTGCCTCAAACTCATTCTTCGTCCAGATTTTCCCATAAGGATTTCCCGGAGAAGCCATAAAGATCAGTTTTACTTTTTCTTGTTTGATCTTTTCTTCCAATCGGGTAAAATTGATTGCGCCATCAGAGTCATAAGAAAATGGAAAAAAAGGGGTGTTGAAGATTTCTGGAAGGTTTTTATAGCTTTCATAAACCGGTTCAAAGGAGAGACAGGAAAAATCTTTTTTTATAGTCTTTTTAAAATAAATAAATAATAACGAAAGAGCCTCTGTTGCACCTTGAAGAATGAGAAAGTTTTCTAATCGAAATGGGTAATTGCTCTGATATTTCTGGAGTAAAAGATCGAGCAATTGATGGTTTCCTATTCCCGGTGCATATTGATGAAGTGGCTCCTGAACTTTTTGCCTGAGGATTTCGAGCAATTCCTGTGGAGGAGCAAACCCGGGAATGCCCTGTGCAAAATTAATACCACCATGTTTTTTCACTTTATTACTCATAAAGCTTATTAGTGAGCCTGATGGTTTTTTAGTGCTACTCATTTTACTTTTCATTATCGATTATTTCCCTTGAAAGACCGTATTGTTCACGTTCAATATTGCCCAGGGGTTCTGTGTGCACCATTACGTCGTAGACGTTATCCAAATATTCACGAATTCTGATTTCAACGTTTTTTGCTATTTGGTGCCCGTCTTTAATGGACATGTTCGCATCTACCTCAATATCAAGAGCTATTACATATAAATTAGCATGTTTACGTAATCTTAAGCGGTGTGGATTATGTGCTCCGTTAACCGACTCTACTGCATCAAATATTTTATAGTAAATTGCCGTGTCCTCTACATCATCTATCAATTCTCTGTTGGTTTCCATAATAATGCCGAAGGCCGTTTTCATAATCCAGAGACTTACCAACATGGCTGTAATCAAATCAAGAACTGGAAGCTTAAGTATACTTGTAAAGATCAATCCTGCCAGGACAGAAGCCGAAATTAGTATGTCATTACGCATGTTCTTCCCATTGGCAATAAGCATCTTACTTTCCTGTTTCTTCCCCACTGCAAATTGATACCAGGCAAGGATTGCCTTTCCAACAAATGAGATCAGTATAACATATATAGCCCATTCCGAAGGGACTTCTCTTGGTTCATTTTGGATAATATGAATGAGGGAAGAAAAGAACAATTGTGCTCCCGCAAAAAAGATTACAAAACTTAAGGCTTTTGTAGCAACTGCTTCTGCCCGGTTATAGCCGTAAGGGTATTTGCAGTTGGGCGGTTTGTTCATGATACGGGCTGCAATTAAGGTGATAAAAAACGTTAAAACATCCGTAGCACTGTCAATCCCATCTCCAATCACAGCAAGGCTGCCGGCAAGAAAACCGATGATGATTTTTAAGCTGGCGAGAAGGATATTACTTATAATTCCCACCCACGATGCAAATCGAATTTGCTTGTTTCTCTCTTGATCCATTCAGCAA
>CAYVSF010000352.1:0-3823 GCA_964453775.1 uncultured Bacteroidales bacterium | reverse complement strand
AAAACAGTCCCACCGCAGCATAGATAGCAGCCAAAAAGAAAAGCCCGATGTAGGATCCGGCAATTCCGCCGGTATCTAAGTTTCCTGCCGGGTTCCCAAGAAAATAAATACTCAGGAAATATACCAAGGTTGGAATTAGTGCAAGTAAAACCAGTACAAGTGCAGCCATGTATTTCGACAGAATTACAGAAAAGTCTCCAATCGGTCTGGTTAAAAGCAGCTCAATAGTTCCTGATTTTTTCTCATCAGCAAACATCCGCATGGTAATGGCGG
The DNA here is from genome assembly GCA_964453775.1 of uncultured Bacteroidales bacterium. GTDB lineage: Bacteria > Bacteroidota > Bacteroidia > Bacteroidales > UBA12077 > CAYVSF01. The sequence continues at coordinate 3,550 of CAYVSF010000352.1, read as the reverse complement.
GAACCAGGAACAAAAATATCCAGGGGGCAATCGAAAACAGCGTATCCATATTGGCATACCCGGCATCTAAAACATTATTAGCTCCCGGGAAAACCCACATAAATAAGCCATTAATCACCAAAAAAACAACAATAACAATATAACCGGTTAGATTACTAAAAAAACTTTTAATTTCTTTGCTGAATAATGTGTACATTTTCATTTAAATTTAAGTACCCCAAATTTAAACGATTTTTTTAGAAAGAACGGGGATAATAAATTTTAAAAAGTGTTAATTACAACCTTTAGGGGTATTATTCCGTCTAATAATCAGAATGGAAATCATTATGTATGAAAAAATTTGCTTTAGTCTTAATGATAGCAATAATTGGTACTATCACCTCTTGTGAGAAGGATGATTTAACACTGCCCTCAGATGTGGACTTTGAATTCTCCATGAACCCTTATACGCCTGCAAATGAACTTAAAGCGGGACAGGGATTTACAATAGACAAAGGGAAACTGATTCTCAGTAGTATTGAATTTGACGGACGAAGAAATGAAGGAGAAGATTATTATTTTTCCAGGAATTTCACCTCCCCGCTGGAAGCCGAATTGCATACGAAAGAATTAAACCAGGAGGTACATTTTGACATTCCCCAGGGCATCTATAATACAATAGAAATAAGCTTTTATCTTGGAGAAGAATCAAAAAACGGCCTCTTCCTTAATGGAACACTTCAAAAAGGCCCTTTTGAGGAAGTTCCTATTCAATTTGAATATGCAGCGGGAGAGGTAATCCGTATAAAGGCAAAAAACAGTGGGGAATCTGAAGTAATCGCCCTAAAAAAGGACACTCCCTCAAAAGCTTCTGTCATATTCGATGCAGAAATGTTCTTCAGATTTGTAAATGTCAATATGATCATGAATGCTGAAACTACTAGTATTGATGGAGTAGAAACAATTGTTATAAACGAAGACTACAACAACGACATATTTAGCTTTTTGATTGCACGCATGCCAATAAGTTTGCGGGTTATTTTCGAGGATCAATGAGAATCGAGTTATACAGTGAAGATGAACTCCTGAAAGGATGCAAGAAGAATAAACGACGTTTTCAGGAAATTCTTTACAAAAAGTACGCCACCAAAATGTACAGCATTTGCCTGAGCTATGCCGGTGATAGAGATATGGCCCAGGATATGCTCCAGGAGGCTTTTATCAAAATTTTCAATAAAATACACACCTTTAAGCTGGAAGGGTCCCTGGAAGGTTGGATTAGACGCATCGTAAGCAATACGGCAATTGATCATTTAAGAAAACAGGCCAGGCTGAATAGTTACATCACAGAAAAAGATGAAATTGAAGATGAAATAAATGTTAGCAATGGTTTAAGCAGATTGCAAACACAAGATCTTCTTAAACAAGTAGCAAAATTACCTGAAGGAGCAAGAGCCGTCTTTAATCTCTATGTTCTGGAAGGATACAATCATAAAGAGATCGCAGAGAAACTAAATATAACCGAAGGAACGTCAAAATCACAGTTTAATCGAGCCAGAAAGCTACTGATTGCATGGCTAAATAAATTAAGTGCCTAAGTTATGGATTTTCTAAAGTGGTATAAAAATAAAATAGAGTCCAATCATCACCAACCACCTGAGGCTGTTTGGGATAATATTCAAAACCAGCTGGACATTGATAATTCATGGAAGGTTATACATAATCACTTACAAAAACAGGCTGCATTGCGAAGAAGAAGATGGATGTCTGCCGCTGCTGCAATCCTGGTTTTAATGTCTGCGGGAACCCTAAGTTGGTACTGGACAGAAGAACAAGATACTCAAACTTCTGAATTAACTCAAAATATTAGTACTACAGAGGAAAACGAGCAGACTGTCGAAAGAAAAAATACAGCAACTTATACAACGACCGATCTTGAAAAAGACATTGTTGAAGATCAGCACCTAGCGGAACTAAACACCAAACCCCCTGTCAGTCATAAAAATACAGAAAATATCATTTCAAATAACCAAGAGGAGCAAGCAGGGAAATCACCTAAAAACACAAAAGAAATCAGGGAAAGTGAAACCAATAGAATACAGGCATTAGCTAGTGTCGAAGGAGAAATAAACAATTCCCAAAATCAAGATATTACAATTTCACACATATCTGAAGAAAAGATCAATTACGCATCTTCCGGTACAAACAATTCGTTTCAACATTTTTATACAGGAGCCACCGGCCAGCTGGCCAACACATGGTTACTTAACAACAAAACCTATAGCAGCTTTCAAAGCTCAAGCCTTATCAGGTCCAATGCTTCCTTCGGTTCAAATTTTGGCCTTTTCGTTGGAGCAAACCTTACAAAAAAACTCTACCTGCATCTCGATCTAAATGTTTTAGCCCACAACCGCCACAACTATAATGAATACCTGAACGGAACATATGTTTCAAACGACATGGTTTTCAATTATTCCCAAACCGGAATCGCTTTGCGCTACATCACTAAATCAATAAGATATCTGCAAGGTGAGCATCATATTTATACCGGTGGTTACTGGGGATATTTGCACAGTGCAAGTCAGGTTATTGATGGAGAAGTAACAGATATTGGCTCTAACTATAAAAGGAACGACTTTGGAATTTTCCTCGGGTATGAATATCTCTTCCCCCTGACTGCAAAACTTGATCTGGGAACAGGAATTAAAGCATTGTACGGATTAAATAACATCTATTCCGGAGACAATTACATTCCTTCCTACCTCAACAAAACCAAAAACGCTTCCTTCAATATTACCTTTTCTTTGAAATATGATTTGTAGCCTATAAGATTCCAACCATTTTTATGTTCAAATCGTTTTAGGATTAAATGAATAAACAATCCGTAAATCCTAAAAACAAACAGATATGAAAAAGATCCTAAGTTTATTAATGCTTATAAGTTTTGCTTTATTCTTTATAGCAAGTTGTGAAAAAGAAGATAACAGCAAAGGAACCTTAACACTTTCAATTACAGATGCTCCCATTGACATGAGTACTGTTGTAGCGGTTTACCTTACCATCAATGAAATCCAGTACAACAAAAGTGGTGGAAGCTGGATGACATTTGAGGAATTTGAAGGTCCGCAAAAATTTAATATTCTGGAGTTAACAGAAGGTGAGGCCGCACTGCTTGGTAGTTTCGAACTTGAAGCGGGAAATTACACCCAACTTCGTTTTATTCTTGACTCTCCTACACTGGGAGATGGAAATCCATCGAACCCCGGTTGTTACATTGAATTTGAAGACGGAACAGAAGAAGCACTATTTGTTCCCAGTGGGCACGAATCGGGCTGGAAAGGTGTTGGTGCATTTAAAGTACCTTCAAACGGAGAAGTTGCAATTACTGCCGATTTTGATGCACGGAAATCCGTTATGAAACAGGGCGCAAATGATTTCTATATCCTGAAACCAACGATTCGTTTAATTGTTGATGAGCAATCCGGGCAAATAGCAGGAGGCGTTTCAAATATTCCTGAAGGGATTGATATCATAGTGTATGCTTATGAAGACGATACTTACACTGAAGAGG
>CAYVSF010000351.1:2533-3827 GCA_964453775.1 uncultured Bacteroidales bacterium | reverse complement strand
CGCCAATGTACAAATTACACGGGCGTGTAACCGATTTTGAAGGCAACCCTATTGATAGTGCCATGGTCCTTGTAAAGGATATTAACTTCGATGACAAGTATACGACTTTTTCTAATGAAGAAGGCTACTATGAGCTGGAAGTAGCAGAAGGAGAATATGCATCCATTGCATCGGTACGTATTCAGGATTACGGAAAAACACATTTGGAATACTGGGCATGGAATGTGCATATCGATGATGACATGCTACTTCCCATCCGCTACGATAAGATGGAAGTATATGGGGTCAATGTATTTAGAGTGCAGGGAGCTTACCCGGGTTATACCATTTATTTTAGGCCAATGGCTTTAAGCAGATACCTTGAGGGCGCAAAAAAAGGAATTAAAACCGATATGGCACCTAATAAAAATGAGCTCGAAGTTAAGGTTACTATTAATGGTGAAGAGGTAAAAATCAACCACATGCAGAAAGTAAAAGAATATGTAGGAGGTGATTTCATGAGTGCTTATCTGATCCATACCGATCTGGAGAAAGAAGCTTCAGAAAAGACAAGATTATTTCACATAATTGCAAAAGACAAGAAGTATGGCGATATGGGAGAGGCACACTATTTCTACAAAGAGTAATGCCTGGATTACGATACTTTCATTCTTTCTATTCAAGGATCTTTTTCTAAAATAAAAATGAGGTGTAGGGAAAAAACTTTACTTTTGAAGAAAAAGATCGCATGGCGAAAGGAAAAAGTAAATCGTCAGTTTTAAATAAAAACAAATCGAATTTAGCTCGGCCCTTCTTAAAATGGGCGGGAGGGAAAAGCCAGCTGCTTCCCTCCTTTCAAAAAATATATCCCAGGGAACTCAAATCAGGAAAAATAAAGAACTATTATGAACCTTTTGTAGGCGGTGGCGCTGTTTTTTTTGATATTATGCAGCACTATCCCATTGAAGAGGCGATTATTTATGATATCAATGAGGAGCTTATTTTATCCTACTTGGTGATTAAGGAAGATTCAGAAGCTCTTCTGGATTTTTTAGCAGAATATCAACAAAAATACATGGATTTGAATGAAACGGAACGCAAAGAATATTACCTGGAATTGCGGGACACATTCAACCGACAGCGTTTCAACATCAACTATTCAAAATATTCAGAAAACTGGATATCAAGGGCTGCTCAAATAATCTTCCTTAATAAAACCTGCTTCAATGGCTTGTATAGATTTAATTCAAAGGGGGAGTTTAATACACCACCAGGAAGCTATAAACGCCCGAAAATTTGCGACCGCGAGAACATC
>CAYVSF010000351.1:0-2523 GCA_964453775.1 uncultured Bacteroidales bacterium | reverse complement strand
TAGGCTCCCTCGGGGACGTCGTTCATCGTCGCCGCATTAAAAAAGCTGGATTTGAGGAGGTTTTGAAGGATGCAAAACCCCATTCTTTTATTTATTTTGATCCTCCCTATCGCCCGATTAGTAAAACCTCTAATTTCACCAGCTACAGCAAGCATGTCTTCGCTGATCAGGATCAAAAGCAACTTGCTGAAGTGTATACGCAATTAGACAAAATGGGAAGCAAGATGATGTTAAGTAACTCGGACCCAAAAAACACCAACCCTAAAGATAATTTTTTTGATGATATGTACAGGCAGTACAAAATACAACGAATTCCTGCCACAAGAATGATCAATTCGAAAGCAACCGGCAGGGGTAAAATAAACGAAATTGTTGTTACGAATTACTAATGTAAAACAGTTATGTCAAATCCCGGAAATTCCTTTAAAGAAGCTATTATAAATGAAATCCTCAACTGGAATTTACCTGAATTGAGAGTTTATAGCGAAGTGTTTGTAGGTAGCCGTTTTGTAGGTAAAAAAAGAAAACTGGACATTGTTGTTGCTCATAAGAATAAGGTTTTGGGTATTGAAGCCAAAACGCAACAAAGTGGTGGAACAGCCTATCAAAAGCTTGGTTACACCCTGGAAGACGCCAAAAGAGCCCCCATCCCTGTTATTATTGTTTTTTCAGGCGAATTCATTGAGGCAGATGTGAAAGCGCAGCTGGTATCCAGTGGCATAGGTTTTGAGCTTGTATGGACACCCCAGAGCGGATTTTCTTATGGCCTTGATGTGCTCAAACAACATATTATGATCGCCCTGGAAATGGACTGGTTGGCAGATCAAGAAAACCGAAGGGTGTACAAACAGAATAAGCTGAATATTTAACTGCATTAAGAAAGACCTAAGAAATAGTCCCACCAAAAAAAACCTTTCTTACAATTTGCTCCTCTGAGATCTGTTTGCCATAAAATTTCTTCTGCCTCTTTATGAGTGAAACTTGTTTTTAATTTCTTCACCAAATAAGCCAGTGCAATTCTCCGCAAATCAGTCATCATGATTATTCCTTCGGGCTTACAGACCCTTCGCATTTCATTGCTCATTTTAACCGGATTTTCCACCACATGAAGCATATAGGCATTAATGAGCAGATCAAAGCTCGCATCCTCAAAAGGAATTTGCATGACATCAGCTTCCACAAATTCAGGCGTATCCCCATCAAGCTCCTTTTCTGCAAGTTCCTTTGAAAGCTCTATCAGCGGTTTACTTAAATCTATCCCAATAATTTTGGAACCCGGGAAAGCTTTTGCAAGTTCTATAGAAATAGCACCAAATCCACTGCCTACATCCAGAATCCGGCCGCCACTGAATCCGTTTTTCTTAAGAATAGCAATAAGTCGTTTTGCTGTTCTAACGATGTTTTTTGCATTCCTTTTATAATAACCTTCAGCCCAGTCTTCATCAGTAAAAACCCGGGGATGGAAAAGCTCACTACGTTTCATTTCTAGTTGTTAATTGATGTTTATTTATCATGATTTGGGGTACTCTCATTATTTTTACTATTAAAAGGGAAGGATATCATCTTTACTGAATAGACTATTATCCCATTTTGCCGGTAAGCACCTAATAATGAATTATAAAATTAACCATTATTCTCTTAATCAGCAAGAATTCAGGCTAAGCTTCGTAAGCTGTTTAAAAACATTCTAAATAAGTCTGTTTTTTATTACATTCGCAGAATGAAACTATCAGTTTTATCAGAAAATACGGCTTATAGCATCTTTAATGCAGAGCATGGATTTTCCCTTTACATTGAGCATGATATTCCTTTATTATTTGATACAGGTGCATCCCGTCTCTTTATGGAAAACGCACGCAAAATGCATCTTGACATAGATCGAGCGTCAAAAGTAGTCCTTAGTCATGGACATTGGGATCATGGAAACGGCTTGCGCTACCTAAACAACAAAGAATTAATCTGTCATCCGGATGTTTTTATGAAGCGATACGGTGGAGATGGGAGCAGGTACATCGGACTCAAACGCGATGAATCGCAATTGGCAGCTTCTTTTCAAATAAACAAGCATAAAGCACCTTACTGGATTAGTGAAAAAATAGTATTTCTTGGTGAAATCCCCCGCAGAACCAATTTTGAGTCTGTACATACCACCTTCACCAAAGAAAACGGAGAACCCGACTTTGTGCCCGACGATACTGGCATTGCAATGATTTTAAATGATGAATTAATCGTTATATCAGGATGTGCGCACGCCGGTATTTGCAATACCATTGAACATGCGATTGAGGTGACAGGCATCAAAAAAGTTAAGGCTGTTATGGGAGGATTTCATTTGCGATCCAACGATGAAATAACCCAAAAAACCATTAATTATTTAAAAAAATGGCAACAGGCCATCTTTCTGCCCTGTCATTGCACCGGTTTTGAAGCCAAAACGGCCTTTTCCTTGAAGTTAAAGACAAAGCCGGTCCATGCCGGACAAGAAATAACATTTTAGTAACAACATAAAGATTGGGATTAAGA
>CAYVSF010000350.1:0-3834 GCA_964453775.1 uncultured Bacteroidales bacterium | reverse complement strand
CAATGAAAGCAAATCATTATTCCCCCTTTGGGCCAATTGAAGATTTGTAAAGGCTTCGCCTCTATACTCTTTTTCACCAAGTGAATAGGATTGCAACTGCGTGCCCATAGCACCATCCAAAAGCAAAATCCTCTTTTCCAATATATCTATTAACTGTTTCTTAAGCACAGCACTACCTTTCTTCAATTTCTAAAAAAGCCAAAAACACGTTCAATTGTGGTAATAACATTTTAATTTGATACAACTTTCCCAGGTTTATCCAACCAATCACATAGTTGCAATCTGTTCCTGTATATTTTTCCTCCAGGCTGTCAAAATCAAAATGGCTAAAATCCTGCAAGGAATCGTACCGCAAATATATCCTGATAGAGACATCCCTTGTGAATTGGAGCGACTCAAAGTATTTTCGCTTCTTATACTCATATGCATATCGGTGGCTACGCGCAGTAATGTCGCTTAACACAGCAGACCCTGTTGGATACCCTCCCGCACCTTTACCAAACATAAATTGCTTATCGTAAAACTGACCTTCAATAATAACACCGTTGTACTCATCCTCAACTGCGTAGATGTATTCATTTTTATCGACCAACTTGGGCATCACAAAAGCTGTAAAGCTGGCTGTGTTCAACTTTATTAACTGGGCTACCAATTTAATTTTATAGCCCTTTTCTTTGGCAAAATCAATATCAAATTTATTCACCGAAGGGATACCATAATTGAATAGTTCTGGGGGAGGAACACAACTTCCCAATGCATGCGCCGTAATAATAACCAGTTTATACAAAGCATCAAATCCATCCACATCAAAGCTGGGATCGCTTTCGGCGAAGCCCAAATCCTGTGCTTCTTTCAGGGCTTCGGCATAGTTACTTCCGTTGTTGAACAGTTTAGACAAAATGTAGTTGGAAGACCCATTCAAAATTCCGGTTACTGAAGTGAGTAAATCATTATCGTAATATTCTTCCAGGTTCCTAATAACCGGTATGCTCCCACAAGCAGAAGCATCATATAGCAGAGCCACCTTATGTTCCTGTTGCAAATGGATCAGCTCTTCCAGGTGACTTGCTATCATCTTTTTATTCCCCGAGACCACGCTTTTCCCTTTTTTCAATGCACCCGCAACAATCTGGTAGGCTTCTTCTGCATCGTCGATCAATTCAACCACTAAATCAATGTCCGAATTATTTAATAAATCTTCAGGATTATAAGTAAACTGATTTTTAGCAAGCGAGCGGGACTTTGTTTGGTCCTTTACACAAATCGACTTCACCTCTGCGTTAACCGTATGACTGTTTTTAAGAACATGATAGAGGCCCTCTCCCACAACGCCAAATCCAAATAATCCAATATTTATGGTATTCTTAGTATTTTCCATCTTTCAAAAACTTTTTCACATGTTTTGTGATTTTTTCTACCTCGATCAAAAAACCATCGTGCCCGTAGCGTGAGGAAATCATTACCCAATGGCTGTTTTTAATCAGGGGTGCCAATTCTTTCATCTCTTCAGGCGGAAATAGAATGTCGCTGTCAATTGCCAGAATTAGGGTTTTGGCCGTAATTTTTCCAAGTGCTTCTTGAATGCCCCCTCGTTTTCTCCCTACATTATGCGTATCGAAAGCCGATAAAAGCCGATGATAAGAAAAGGCATTGAATCGTTTATGCAGTTTCTCACCCTGGTATCGTTGATAGGAACAGGCCCTAAAATTATCCAACTTATTTGTATCCTCCTCCTGCTGGGTAGCATTGTAGGTAGCTGCATTTCTGTAGCTGAGCAAAGCAATTGAACGTGCAACTTTCAAGCCCTCCGTACCGGCATCGCCCTGCTTCAATTGAAAGGTTTGGTCGGCTTCAATGGCCATGCGTTGCGATTCGTTGAAAGCAATTGCCCAGGGCGTTGCTTTTGCACCGGATGCCATAAAAATCAGATGCTCAATATCATCAGGGCGGGTAACAGCCCATTCCAGTGCCTGAAAAGAGCCAATAGACCCACCAATGGCCATTTTAATACTCCGCAATTCTAATTCATCGAATAAACGGATATGAAGAGCCACCATATCTCTAATGGTTAGCTGGGGATAGCTATGAAAATAGCTGGAATTCTTTCCGGGATCTTTCGTTAAAGGGCCTGTAGTTCCATAGCACGAACCCAGTATATTGGCACATATGATAAAGTCTTTTCCGGGATCCATCAGTTTTCCATCACCCACCATTCCCGGCCACCAATCCGCCACATCTGCATTTGCTGTTAATGCATGGAAAACCCAGATGACATTATCGCGTTGTTCGTTCAACCTGCCCCAGGTTTGATAAGCAATATCAACCTTTGCCAATTCTCCGCCCCGCTCCAATTTTAGCGTCTCTTCAATAGTGTATGTTTTTTTCTCCATTTTCATATTAGGTTAGGTACCCGCTGCCGGAAAGAACCTGAAGGAAGTTAAAGGTTAGTTAGCAGAATTGAGGCAGCGGGTACCAAATTTAATTATTTTAATGCTATATCAAAGGCAGATTTAAAATCAGCAATAATATCCCGAATATTTTCGATCCCCACAGAAATACGCAAAAGATTTGGATAAACACCGGCTGCAAGTTGCTCCTCCCCGGACAATTGCTGATGGGTTGTTGCTGCAGGTTGTATGATCAAAGTCCTGGCATCGCCCACATTGGCAAGATGACTCACCAATTGTAAGCTATCCACAAACTTTCTCGTTTGCTCCAAAGTAGCATTCAGTTGAAAGGATAAAACGCCACCAAAACCTCCAGAAAGGTATTTCTTTGCATTCACATGGTGGCTATGATTTTTCAAACCAGGATAGCTCACGCGTTCCACTTCGGGCTGCTGTTGCAACCACCTGGAAAGAGCCAATGCATTCTCCACATGTTTCTCCATCCGCAATGATAATGTTTCCAAACCCTGTAGCAATAGAAACGCATTAAAAGGACTTATGGCCGGGCCAAAATCTCTTAAGCATTCTGTTCTTGCCCGTGCCAAAAAAGCCATCTGCTCGAAAACATCGGCAAAAACAAGCCCGTGATAACCCTCTGATGGTTCTGTAAATTGGCTAAACTTTCCATTGGACCAGTTGTAATTTCCGCCATCCACAATAACTCCACCCATAGACGTGCCATGCCCACCTATCCATTTTGTAGCGCTAGCGACCACAAGTGCAGCTCCATAATCTAATGGCCGGCATAAATAGCCTGCAGCACCAAAAGTATTATCCACCACCAATGGGATCTCATATTTCTGCGCTAAACCTGCAAGGGACTCAAAATCGGGAACCGCAAAAGAAGGATTTCCAATTGTTTCTACATAAAGCACTTTTGTTTTTTCATCAATTTGCCTTTCAAAATCTTCCGCATCCACAGAAATTGCAAACCTGGTTTGAATACCAAATTGCTTAAGAGAAACCTTTAACTGATTGAATGTTCCACCATATAGAAACGGACTGGAAACAATGTTTTCACCTTGTTTAAGCAGATTAGCAAAGGCAATAAACTGTGCTGCATGCCCCGATGCAACAGCCAGGGCTCCTATTCCTCCCTCCAGGGCAGCAATCCTTTTTTCCAAAACGTCCTGCGTTGGATTTCCCAGACGGGTATAGATGTGACCTTGTTCTTCAAGTGCAAACAATTTCGCCCCATGCTCGGAATTTTTAAAGGCATAGGACGTTGTTTGATAAATCGGAACCGCTCTGGAAAGCGTCTCATTATCCGGCTGATGACCGGCATGTACCTGTAATGTTTCGAAATGATATTTTGTTTTCATCGTATCCATTTTTAACAGAATTCTTCTTTTAACTGGGAATGAAAAAACTCATCGTGTATTTCATG
>CAYVSF010000349.1:0-3848 GCA_964453775.1 uncultured Bacteroidales bacterium | reverse complement strand
CGGTGCCGACGGTTCCGGAAGTTTTACAAGCGCAAACAAAATTTTTCACAACGATTACAATGCCGACTGGTTTTCCTGGTCGGGATTTGCATATTCGAATATTACAGATAATACAACACAGGGATATAGTAACCAGTATAGTGCTATTCCTGGTTTTGGCTATGATCGATCAGAAACTTATGCCGTGGCGTATTGTTCGCCCAAAAGTGTTGTGGCTATTGCAGACTCAACTATCGGTGAGGAGATTCGTGGTGTTTTTATCACCAATGCTACCTATCCTTATATGGCTATTAAATATGGAGATGATTTTTCCAAGAAATTTGGGGGCGCTGATGGAACGGATCCGGATTGGTTCTTGCTTACGATTCGTGGTATTGGATTAGACGATGAAACGACCGGTGAAGTAGAATTCTTTTTGGCTGATTACCGTTTTGAGGATGATGCTGACGATTATATTGTCAATGACTGGGAGTGGGTTGATTTAACCAGTCTTGGCACCGTAAAACGTCTTGAATTTTCACTGTCTTCTTCGGATGTTGGCGACTGGGGAATGAATACACCGGCCTATTTTTGTCTGGATAATTTAAGAGGTCGGATTTACGAATAATTAATAAGGGCTTTCTCCCTTGCTTCATGCCATAACAGCTTTTGGGAGAATGCCCGTTTTTATGACTCTTATGAAACTCAGGAAGCACATTTTATATATGGGATTTATTATCATTTCCTTACTTGCAAAAGGGAATGGTCTGGTTATTTCTGATCCCGCATTGGTAGACCAACAACATCTTCGGGTTAATGTTTCATGGGAACACAGCTGGAAGCTTTCGGATTCACCTGTAAATCATGATGCCATCTGGCTTTTTGTGAAAGCCAAGCAGGATGAGCTTTGGTTGCATCAGCATATTGATTTTTCCAATGCTGCGCATTCCTGGATTTCGGGAGATCCGGTTGATGTTCAGCCTACTTCTGATGGGAAAGGCTTGTTTATTACCCGAAGCAGTGAAGGTAGCGGCCCTGTTAATTGTACCATAGAAATTGCTTTTAATAAGATTTTGGGCGACAATGTGAACAGCCTGCGTATTTTTGGTATAGAAATGGTTTATGTGCCTGAAGGTGCATTTTGGTTGGGCGATACCACTTCAATAAATTCTATTGCATTGAATAGTGACGGAAAGCAGGTCCCTTATAAAGTGGAGTCAGAGGCGTCAATTGAATTTGGTTCCGGAGATCATATGCTGCAATTGCATAATATCAATGAAATGTTTGAACCACCGGTACATGAATTATTACTTCCTGCAGATTTTCCAAAAGGATTTTCTGCATTTTATGCCATGAAGTATGAAATATCCCAGGAGCAATATGTGGCATTTTTGAACACTTTAAGCTCTCAGCAACAAGCAAACAGAACGCAGCTACCGCCAAACAGTAAGCCCGGAACCAGGGTAATGCTTCCGGAGCATCTAACAATGAAACTGGATGGAGAGATTCAAATGAATGTAAGCGATTCAATATCAAGAAGAAATAGCATTGAGATAAAAGTGGCTGGTAGTACAGATCAACCAGCAGTCTACTGTTGCAATGCGAACCGGGCAGATGAGGAGAATCAGTCTGCTGATGGACAAGGCAGGGCAATGAACTGGCTTTCATGGGGCGATGTGGCGGCTTATCTCGATTGGGCAGGTTTACGTCCCTTAACTGAATTAGAGTTTGAAAAAATGGCGCGGGGAGCCGAACAATTGCCATTACCAGGTGAGTTTTCAACAGGATCATCAAAAATGGTGGATGCTGAAACAGTAGACTATGACGGGACTGCACAGGAAAAGGTAAGCGATATCATTCCGGAAAGCTATGGCATTTCTAATTATGGTTCCATTATATCTGAAGACGATTTTCCATTGCCGGGCCCTTTGCGCAGTGGTTTTGCAGGAAATGAAACTACCACAAGGTTAACTTCGGGCGCTGGTTATTATGGTCAGTTTGAACTGAGTGGCAATGTACATGAAATAGTGGTGGCAGCAGGCCTGACAGCAAGCAAAGATTTTTCAGCCGCATCTGGTGATGGTTTGCTAAACGAGCAAGGTGATGCTAATGAACCGGATTGGCCCGACCCACAAATTGCCGATGGAATGATATACAGGGGCGGAGCCTGGAACAGTGCAGATTATGGACCAGGCAACTATTGCGATATGGCCATATCTGACAGGTATTATGTGCATTTGTCACCTTCAATAAGAAGAGATACTTCCGGAGGAAGAGGAGGGAGGAAAGCAGAATGAAAAGATTCAAACGAATAAGTCTAATGGTATTGTTAAGTTGGTTTTCTGCTGTTGAAACCATTGCCCAGCCCTATACGGGTGGAAGTGGAGATGGTTTTGCCCAGGTTGAATTGCAACGGTTTTCAACATCAATCGATATCCCACAGGATAAGCTGGTTTTTCAAATTTATCCTAATCCTGTAAAAATAGGAAGCGTGGTTCATCTGAAATTTAAGGAAGCATTTACCGGTACATTGGCGGTTCATACATTGGCTGGGCATAAAGTTTTTTCTAAATCCATAAGATCTACAAATGAATATGATTTAAATATCAGTAATATAAACCTTTATGCAGGTATTTATACACTTCATTTGAAGAACAGGCAAGAAATTTGGGTGCGGAAACTGGTGGTTCAATAAAACAACTCAATTTTGTACCATAAACAGTTTTTGCAAGGTGGATAAAAGCTTGTTTGCTTTTACCGGTTTAGTAAGATATTCATCCGCTCCCAACTCTTTCCCTTCTCTTTGATCATCGGCAGAGGCAAAAGCAGTATTTAGAATTACAGGAACATTGGGGCGTTTTTCTTTGATGTATCTTGTTACTTCAAGCCCGTCTATTTCAGGCATTTTAATATCTATTATAGCCAAATCAATTTTTTGTTTTTTGTCAATTTCCTCTATTGCTGCTTTTCCGCTTTGTGCATAAATAACATTTACTTTTGTACGACGTAATATGGTTTCAAGGACTTTATAATTACTGTATTCATCTTCAGCTATTAAAATAGAAAAATCTTCCCAGTTTTGGGGCGGTTCATTTTCTTCCTCCTTTTGTTTTGCGCCTATGTACTGAATAATATCAACGGGTAATGTAATATGGAATTTTGTTCCCTGGCCCGGTTCAGTTTCAAACCAAATATTACCCTGCATTTTCTGAAGAATTTTTCTGGTAATGTATAAGCCAAGTCCGGTTCCCTGTGTCCTTTTTTCACTGGTTGTTGGCGTTCTTGAAAACCTTTCAAAAACACTTTCCAGTTCCTCGTAAGGAATACCAGTACCGGTATCTCTTAGTGTTAGATACAGAATAGGGCGATTATCCTGATGTCGCTCTATACGATACTTGAGTTCTATTTCACCCTTTTCAGTGAACTTAAAAGCATTATCAATGACATTGGTAAGCACTTGTTTTAAACGTTGTTTGTCGGTTTTAATGTTGATTTTTTCTCTGGGGGCATTTAAACTAATCTTTATATTTTTATCCGGATGATGTTTGGCAATTTGCATTTGCCAGATCTCTTCAATAGTCTCATTCAGAGCAAATTCCACAGGAAAGAGATACAGCTCATTCGATTCGATTAAAGACATGTCAGCCAGCTCATCAATAAGGTAAAGAAGGGTATTTCCGTTGTTTATTATATACTTGTGTATATTTTTCTTTTCTTCGTCATTTAGATGTTTGGCATCTAATAATTCTGTAAATCCAACAATGGCATTTAATGGTGTTCTAAACTGGTGCGATAGGTTATTGATAAAGTTCGATTTAGAGCGACTGGCTTCTTCTACATGTATTTTTTCAGCGCTGAGTTCTTCTGTT
>CAYVSF010000348.1:0-3850 GCA_964453775.1 uncultured Bacteroidales bacterium | reverse complement strand
AGATTGGTGAAGTTACCTCCGGAACCATGTCCCCTATGATAAAGAAAGGAATAGGAATGGCTTATTTATCAAAAGATTACTGGAAGAAAGGTACCGAAATTTTTATTCAGGTCCGCAATAAGAAACTGAAGGCAAGAGTTGCAAAACCACCATTCCATAAGAATTAAATACATCAGGGAAAACCCGGTTGATTCCGGGTTTTTTATTAGGTAGAGCATACATTACTAAAAAGGAAATTGATATCCTATGGGAAAAGATATTGAACTAGCGTTTTCACCCGAATTGTTTCCGCTATTTGAAAGTAAGGATAAAATTGTAGTTGTTATTGATATATTGCGGGCAACATCTGTAATATGTACGATGTTTGCCAATGGTCTGGAAAAACTGATACCTGTTAAGGATCTGGAAGAAGCCAGAGCCTTAAAGGAAAAAGGATACCTGGTAGCGGCAGAAAGAAATGGGAACCGATTGGATTTTGCTGATTTTGGCAATTCCCCTTTTCTGTTTACACCGGATGCTGTCGATGGGAAAACACTGGTTTACAGTACAACGAATGGAACAAACGCCATAAATATTGGGAAAGACGCTCATGAGGTGATTATTGCTTCCTTTCTTAACATATCTGCAGTGGAAAAATACCTTTTAAAGCAGGATAAAGACATCTTAATCCTTTGCGCAGGTTGGAAAGGAAAGTTTTGTCTGGAGGATTCGGTTTGTGCCGGTGCGCTGTCAGAACGACTTTTAAACTCGGAAGATTATGAAACCATTTGCGATTCGGTTAAAGCCTCATTGGATTTTTGGGATCTTGCAAAAGATGATTTGATGGGGTATATCCAAAAAGTAGCTCAGCGCGAACGATTGCGAAAGCTGGGATTGGATGATGTGATTGAATACTGCCATCAGCTTGATCAAACAGAAGTAATTCCTTATCTTAACGGGAAGGAACTTTTAGCCAAATGATGTTACAAATCATATGAATTTATCTGGTAGTATTTAAATATTATTTGCAACTTGCAAAGCGAACATAATTTATGGCAAGACGGTATCAATCAAAATAAATATAAGAACCAAAACTTAAACTCAGTAAACTATGAAGAAACATAATTTTTACGCAGGTCCATCTATTTTACCCCAATCTACCATTGAAAATACAGCAAAAGCAATTCGCGACTTTAATGGAATGGGGCTTTCAATAATGGAGATATCACACCGTAGCAAGGAGTTTGACGCTGTGATGAATGAAGCTCAACAATCTTTTAAAGATCTGCTGAATATTCCCGAAGGATATGAAGTGTTGTTTTTAGGAGGAGGAGCCAGCATGCAATTTGCAATGATTGCTTTTAACTTTTTCCAAAAAAAGGCTGCATATCTGAATACCGGTGCCTGGGCAACAAAAGCAATTAAAGAAGCCAAAAAATTTGGAGAAACCGATGTTATTGGATCATCAGAAGATAAGAACTTTTCATACATACCTAAAGGGTACACAATTCCTTCTGATGCAGACTATTTTCATATTACCACAAATAATACAATTTATGGTACTGAAATTAAAGAAGATATTGACTCCCCTGTACCTTTGATAGCGGATATGTCAAGTGATATTTTCAGCAGACCTGTTGATGTATCGAAATATGCAATGATTTATGGTGGAGCCCAAAAGAATTTAGCTCCGGCAGGAGTAACTTTTGTTATTGTTAAAGAAGACTTATTGGGTAAAACGGATCGGGATATTCCTACCATGCTGGATTATCGCACACACATCAAGAAGGATTCCATGTTTAATACCCCACCGGTAGTGCCCGTTTATGCTGCGATGGAAACACTTCGTTGGTTGAAAGATCAAGGTGGTTTGGAAGCGATGAAGAAGAAAAATGAAGAGAAAGCTGCCGTACTTTATAATGAAATTGAAAGAAATAAGCTCTTTAAGCCAACTGTTGAGGATGCAGCTGATCGTTCAATCATGAATATTTGTTTCGTAATGAATGAAGAGTACAAAGATCTTGAAAAAGAGTTCCTTGAGTATGCAACCAACAAAGGTATGATTGGTATTAAAGGTCACCGTTCTGTTGGTGGTTTCCGTGCTTCTACCTACAATGCCCTTCCAAAAGAAAGTGTTGAAGCCTTTGTAGCTGTAATGAAAGAATTTGAATCGCAAAAAGCCTAAAGTAGTAATAAATCCGAAGGGTAATTTTCATGATGTGTTATCTTGGATATTACCCTTTTTAAAACATTAAAATCATGGCAAAATTATTAGTAGCAACCGTAAAACCTTTTGCCCCCAAGGCAGTTGAGGAAATAAAAGATATTTGTGACAAGGCAGGATACGAGTTTTATATCCTGGAAAAATATGCTGATCAATCCGATTTGATCAAAGCAGTTGAGGATGTAGATGCACTCATTGTTCGCAGTGATAAAGTAACAAAAGAAGTTCTTGATGCAGCCAAAGAGTTAAAAATCGTTGTCCGGGCAGGTGCCGGATACGATAATGTTGATTTAGAAGCTGCTTCCGAAAACGATGTAGTAGTAATGAACACACCCGGACAGAATTCCAATGCTGTGGCAGAACTTGCATTGGGAATGATGGTTTTCCAGGCCCGTGGGCATTTTAATGGAAAGGCGGGAACCGAGTTGAAGAATAAGAAACTGGGCATCCACGCTTATGGTAATGTTGGACAAAATGTTGCCCGTATTGGCAAAGGATTTGGTATGGATGTGTATGCTTTTGATCCCTTTGTTGAAAAGAACAGGATTGAACAGGATGGTGTTAAAGTAGCCGGCTCTGTTGAAGAGTTGTACAGCAATTGCCAGTATATCAGTTTGCATATTCCTTCCAATGAGAAAACAAAAGCTTCCATTGGTAAAGAACTGTTGAGCAAGATGCCAAAGGGAGCTACGCTTGTGAACACGGCCCGTAAGGAGGTGATTCATGAAAAAGAGCTCTTACAACTAATGGATGAGCGCGAAGATTTTTCTTATATTTCTGATATTGCGCCTGATTTAGCTGATGCTTTCAAGGAGAAATTTGAAGGACGCTTCTTCTTTACACCTAAGAAAATGGGTGCACAAACTGCAGAAGCAAATATTAATGCAGGAATTGCTGCTGCAAATCAAATTATTAGTTATCTTGAAAAGGGAGACACAACCTTTAAAGTAAACTAGAACCCATATCATAAATGCTGTAAAGATTTTGGCCTTACAGCATTTTTTATTGGCAGGTGATCCTTTAGGGCAAAAGTCATATTTGCCCTAAAGGAAAAATTATATATTTGCGCTTGATTTTTACGATTATTCATTACTAAAACTAAAACAATATGGCAATAATAAAACCATTTAGAGGCTTGCGCCCACCAAAAGATATAGCAAAAGATTTAGCTTCATTACCTTATGATGTAATGAACAGCGAAGAAGCAGCACAAATGGCCGAAGAAAAAGAATGCTCATTGCTTCATATCACAAGGGCCGAAATCGACTGTCCCGAAGGAACGGATATACATTCAGAAACTGTTTACAATAAGGCTGTTGAGAATTTTCAGAAATTCCAGAAGGAAGGATGGCTGGTTCAGGATGAGAAGCCACGCTATTACATTTATGCCCAAACAATGGAAGGGCGCACGCAATACGGTATTGTAGGTGGTGCAGCATGTGAAGACTATAATAAAGGAATCATTAAAAAGCACGAACTTACCCGTCCGGATAAAGAAGAGGACAGGATGGTACTTACCCGTTATACCATTGCGAATATTGAGCCGGTATTCTTTTCTTATAAGGCTGTACCGGAGATTGACAATATAGTAAACACAATCGTAAAAAATACGGAACCTGTTTATGATTTTACTGCAGAAGATGGTTT
>CAYVSF010000347.1:1942-3869 GCA_964453775.1 uncultured Bacteroidales bacterium | reverse complement strand
TCTACGGATAAGAAATCCAAATCAAAAAAAACCTGGCCCCTCTATATGGCTGCAGGATTTATTGTGATTCTACTAATTGCAGGAACTTTTTATTTTATCCATAAAGATTTAAATTTTCGCTTTTGGGAAGCAATTAATAAGCAAAAGGAACAGAAAAAACAGCCTGAGGAGGAAACCAAAACCTTTAATATTGATAGCACCATACTTCAAGATACGGTGAAAGCAATCATTAATACCGTTATTGATGAATCTACCGATCCTCAAAAAGCATTATTTTATCAGGAGCCTTCTGATCTAAGCAAAGATAGTACCGGTAAGATTCAAAAATACATCCTCGTAGCTGGCAGCTTTAAAAACATTGAGAATGCGCATAAATTTAAATCCCAATTAAAATCAAAAGGCTATTCGACAGAGATTATTCATTCTGAAAAATCCACGCTTTATCGGGTTAGTATAAATGCGTTCACAGAAGAAGAAACTGCGCTTAAAGAACTTGCTAGAATAAGAGCAAAAAACGAACTATCCTCTGTTTGGATTTGGAAAATTATCTAACAGATCTTCCAGACTATCCCCATTCTTCAAATCTAGATGAATTGCTTGTAAACCAGAATTCACAGCACTTTCTACATTCACCAATGAATCATCAACAAATAAAATTTTATCAGAGGGATAAGAAATTTCCCTTTTCACAAATTCAAAAATAACCGAATCCGGCTTTCGCATTCCCAATTGATGCGAAAAGAAAGATTTCTCGAATAAATCTACAAAGGAATACCCATAAATATTGAAAAAGTCATCCATATACTTTTTATAATGTATTTCATTGGTGTTACTCAAAAGAAATAAAGGATAGTCCTTTTTCAGTTTTCTGATTTTTACAATTCGTTCCCCGGGAAAATCAAGCAATAAGGCATTCCATGCTTCCCGTAGCGCTGAAACGGGAATCGACTTTTTCCCGTATTGTTGAATTTCCCTGTAAAAAGCAGCTTCACCAATCTCCCCTTTTTCAAGACGGTCAAAAATGTGATTTTGCTTCATGGAAGAATAAGCCTGATCAAAATTCTCCAGCCCAATTTCTTTCATCTTCTCCACTGTTCTATCCGGATCAATATTCAATATCACCCCACCTAAATCGAGAATTATCGCTTGTATTTTATCCTTCATAACAATTTATTTTGAGCGAAAATAGAAAAACAAAGCGGAAATAAATCACTAATTTTATTCCAATTTCAGAAAATCCTTTTTTGAAGGCAGAAATAACGATATCATTAAAACCCGCAACAATGCTTATACAGGGAAAATACTATCATACTATTTGGGAGAATACAAGGGGCGAAGTACAGATAATAGATCAACGCTTTCTGCCTTTTGAACTGAAAACCCCTCAACTAAAAAATGCGGAAGATACTTTTAAGGCCATTAAAGAAATGTGGGTAAGAGGAGCTCCTTTAATTGGCGTTACGGCTGCTTATGGAATGTACCTGGAAGCAAAGAAAAATCGAGCCATGGAAACACCAGCACTAATTGACCACCTGAAAGAAACGGCAGAAAAACTTCTGGCAGCCCGTCCCACAGCCATCAACCTAAAATATGCCATTGATCGCTGCCTGCAACAACTAACAACCAAAGCATTTGAATTCGGAACAAACCTAAGCCAACAACTCCTGGAAATTGCAAGAGATTTGAAAGAGCAAGAAATCGAAAACAGCCGTAAAATTGGTTGGCATGGCGTGAAACTGATTGAGGAAATCGCAAAAAAGAAAAAAGGACACGTAAACATCCTCACCCATTGCAATGCCGGTTGGCTGGCCTGTATCGATTATGGAACAGCAACTGCTCCCATCTATGAAGCCCAAAAACGCGGAATAGACGTTCATGTGTGGGTAGATGAAACACGTCCTCGCAACCAGGGTGCACGCCTAACTTT
>CAYVSF010000347.1:0-1842 GCA_964453775.1 uncultured Bacteroidales bacterium | reverse complement strand
TTCATGTGTGGGTAGATGAAACACGTCCTCGCAACCAGGGTGCACGCCTAACTTTATTCGAGCTTGAAGAACAGGGCATTCCTTGCTCCCTCATAGCAGACAATACGGGTGGCCTGCTCATGCAAAAAGGGATGGTGGATCTTTGTATCGTGGGAAGCGACCGCACCGCAGCTAATGGCGATGTGGCGAACAAAATTGGAACTTACCTGAAAGCCCTGGCCGCAAAAGATAATGGAATTCCGTTTTACGTCGCCCTGCCGGGGTCAAGCTTTGATCTTTCGCTTAGATCCGGTGGCGAAATTCCAATTGAAGAACGATCAGAGGAGGAGGTTACGCACATGGAAGGCCTGGTAGACAACAAAATAAAGAAGCTAAGAATTACCACAGAAAATGCCCGGGTAAAAAACTATGGATTTGATGTTACACCGGCCCGACTGGTTACGAAACTCATCACCGAAAAAGGAATATGCAATCCAGATGAACAGGAAATCAGAAAAACACTGGAAAAATGAGCCACAAGCATTATATTAAATTCACATGCGAGTGGGATAAAAAGGCGCTTGATGTTCCGAGTTCAACAATGGAAGAGCTGATCAACTACCGAAACAAACTCTATCAAATGAACCTAATTGGAGCTTTTGAAAATGGAATCGGGTTCGGAAACATCAGTATGCGTTTGAATGAGGAAAATGTATTTCTGATTACGGGATCGGCCACCGGCAACGAGGAAAGCATTTCAGGCAACCATCTTTCACTGGTTACGAACTATTCTATTGAGATGAATACACTATGGTGCCAGGGCATGGTAAAAGCCTCATCAGAAAGCTTAAGTCATGCCGCACTATACGAGACCAATCAGGAAATTGAAGCTGTAATTCATACCCATCATAAAGCCTTTTGGGAGGCAAACAAAGAAGTGCTTCCCACCACAAATCCACAGGCCGAATTTGGGACTCCGGAAATGGCAAAAAGCATTCAGGAGATGGCGAAAAAAGCGGGCCAAAAATCAAGTGGAATTTTCATCATGGGAGGCCATCCAGAGGGTGTACTTTCTTTTGGCAGGTCGTTAAATGAAGCCATGGACATTTTAGTTAAAGAATTAGAAATATAGCAAAAAACACATAGCTATGAATGACCACAGCACTTGAAGTTATCCTGTCGAATGATATAGAAATCCCCTATACCGCCATTGTTATGAGTGCCGACTTTGACAGCTGCAAAGAAAATGAGAAGGCCGTTAGCTGGGAAGAGATTTTGGAAAATTTTAAGAAAAATGTTGATCACGTTATGCAACTTATTTTGGCCACCTTAGAAGATCTATAGCGCGTTTTTTATAAAAACTATTGCTTATTTCCGAACATTTGATTAATATTGCACTCCGTTAAAAATATTGTTTTAACAGGGCCTATAGCTCAGTTGGTTAGAGCACCTGACTCATAATCAGGTGGTCCCTGGTTCGAGTCCAGGTGGGCCCACAAAAATGAAGGTTGCCAAAATAGCTGGCAACCTTTTTTAAATTATGCACTACACCTATATTCTTTACAGTAAATCGATTGACAAATTCTATGTTGGCTCTACCAATAACATAGATAACCGAATATACAGACACAATAAAGGGCAATCTAAATATACACGTAAAGGAATTCCATGGGAATTAGTGCACCTGGAAAAATTCAATAACAGAACTGATGCTTACCGTAGAGAAAAACAAATCAAAAACATGAAGAGTAGAAAGTATACTCTAGAACTTATTGCGAAGGCTTAGAGCATCCCGATCCAAATCGGGATGGTCCCTGGTTCGAGTCCAGGTGGGCCCACAAAAATGAAGGTTGCCAAAATAGC
>CAYVSF010000346.1:0-3873 GCA_964453775.1 uncultured Bacteroidales bacterium | reverse complement strand
CTCTCCTTTCATTCGAAAAGAAGCTATTAATTGCTGCAAAGCATTCAGGAGCTTTTTATTGCTATTTATTGCAGCTATCTTAACCGCTGTGGGATATGCATCATTTGTGGACTGCGACAGGTTTACATGATTATTAGGGTGGCAATGTTCATAATCACCACGATTAAATCCCATGATTTCCAAAGCCCGGTTGGCAATTACTTCATTTGCATTCATATTGGTGGATGTTCCTGCTCCTCCCTGGATCATATCCACAGGAAAGTGGTTGTAATACTTTCCGTTGATCAATTCATTACAGGCACGAATAATAGCATTGCTTGTTGATTTTTTAAGCAAACCCAAATCTGTATTGGCCTTTGCCGCAGCCATCTTAACCATAGCCAGTGCCTGAATTAAAAGTGGAAAGAAACTAAGTGTTACTCCACTAATGCTAAAGTTTTCCATGGCTCTAAGGGTTTGGACACCATAGTAGTATTCATTGGGAACATCCCTGTCTCCTAATAGGTCATGCTCTTTTCGGGTTTGTCCACTTTCATACTGTGCGGCAACATTCACCATCAGATTATTGGCATGTCTCATTCGTCGTGAGATAACGCGGGCAATATTCGAAAATATTTTAACGGTAGCCGTTCCATGCTCGTCAAAATAGGCTCTATTAATAGAATAAACCACTGTATCTGACAATGCGCGGGCTGAAGTGCTGTGTGGGGTATCCCCAGCCCAGGATCCTTCTCCAAGAAAATCTCCTTTCTTAAAATAGGAAAGGCGCTTTTCATCGCCTAAGTGCACAGTTTTAAAAAGCTCAACTTCACCTGAATAAATTATAAAGATATCTGATCGTGGACCATTCTCTTCAAAAAGCAACTCCCCCTTTTTATATTGCTTTTCCTGAAGCTCATCAATCAATTCGTTCAATTCACTCTGGTCCAAACCTCTAAATAGTTCGATATTTTCAATAAAAGCTAACAATTCATTCTTCTCCATAATCATAGATTTTTCATTTACGGCTACAAAATTAAACAATAAGGCTGAGCTTTAGTTCTAAACTATTGTTTTAAAAAGCATAAAAATCTGTATAAATAAAAAATACCTGGCAAGGACTGCCAGGTATTTTTGTTAACCTAAACCATCTTACATTAAGGAACTAGAATTGGCGCTCACGCCCCAAAACTGAGTTTAAGCCTTCCGCATCGAAAAAATCTTCCAGCAGACCATAAATATTTCTGCTTTCAATCGCATATCCGACACGCATATTGGCTGTTTTATAAATATCTGAAACGACGTGTTTTATTTGATTTTGATTGGCTATTAATACCTGTATGGGATCCACCTCATGAATAGAAAATTTGCCCTGTGATTTTTTGAGTATGGCCAAATTATTATTCATAATCTTATTTAAACGCTTATAAGATCTTGTTAATGAAGTTAATCGTTGTCCTACTATCCCAATAACTTCGCCATTTTCGGCATGGATAAGCGGTGAACCAGCATTTCCCTGACAAATGGTTGAATCAAACTGGATATACTTTTTATCATTGCCATTCATCACATAGGATGAAATGATTCCGGTTTTTATGGCAACATTCATGTTATCCAGCTGGTAACCCAAAATTGCAATTGGGCTTCCGACAGGTGCGCTTGTTTTTTGGCTAAGCGAAAGAGAAGGAATATCAGACAACTCGTGAAAATCTATATTGACCAGGCCAAAATGAGGATTTCCTTCATCCATGCCTGTAATGGTTCTGCTTTTAAACTCTTTTATGGGAATGGTATATTCAATAGCTTTATCGCAACCATTTTCATGCATAAAATCAAGGCGAACAGATGCTGCCTTGGGAACATTATAGATAGCCTCGTCTGTAACAAGAAATTTGCCCAGGGCTTTAAATCCGGTTAATTTTGTAAGAGAAATGCCAGATTTACTTATAAAGTTTACTGAGCAAACGGACTGATAACTTTTTTTCCAAATATCTTTATACATAAAGAGTTGTTTTTGAGTGTTTAGAGAGTTACAAAGTCATTATATATACACATATTAAACTGTTGTGCAATTTGCACTTCCGTATCTTTAATACGATAATCCTTTACTACCTTTGCCGGATTTAGCTGACCCATTTCCGGGTAATCAAACAATTCAATTTGGTAAGTGCTCATTCCCCTGCTGCTCCAATGATTTAAATGTCCATCAGGAGTGAGATAATTCTTCTTACGCAAGGATATGGTTTCTTTTTTATTCTCTCCACGTATGGTAACGCTGATGTTTAAAACTTCATCGGGTGTACTCATTATAAAATAATGTTTAAAAAAGAAATTAAAAAAACGATAGTGACCAGAGAAAACAAAATGATAACACCTGTATCAAACATCGGAGAATCAATAAGTTTGGAAATAATCTTTTTCATCTTGAGTATGTTTTTATTCTCCCTTTCTCTTTTTTACACAAGCTAAAGTACAATCATGGATTGGATTAAAATAACCCAGTTTTTTACCGTATATGATTTTACTATAACCGTAGCTCATATCTAAATAAACGCAAAAATGAATCAAAAACAGCCCTGTTTCTTCCGTTCGTTTACGAACACCGGTTGTTCCAAAATCGTTCAAAAACTACTTCAGTTGATGAATTGTTTTTGATGTAAAATGCTGCTAAACAATAGTATATAAATTTTGGCACAGAATATGGTTTATCTTTGTCGAGCGAACGCCAAAAATCAGAAATAATGAAATTAACAAAATACATAATAGGAATTGGGTTAAGCATAGGAAGCTTGTCCTTAACTGCACAAGACTGGAACCTTGATCAATGCATTCGCTATGCAATCGAAAACAACATACAGATTAAGCGACAGGAATTACAGGCTGAATCGGCCCAAAAGAATCATTTTCAATCAAAGATGGATCTACTCCCCAATATTAATGCATCAGGGAATCACTATTACAACACGGGGAAAGCCATTAACTATGAAACCTATGAATATGTGAACGAAAATTTTCAGGGTGGATCTGTTCGTTTTGGTTCTGAAATCACCCTTTTCCATGGTTTGCAGAACTTTAACAACATCAAAAAAAGCAAGTTTGATTTAATGGCCCAATTGGAAAATGTTGAAAAAGCCAAAAATGACGTAGTGATTAATGTAACCACAGCTTATCTGAATGTGATCTTCAATGAAGAAATGACGCAAACAGCCAAATCGCAATGGGAAGTTAGCCTGGACAGGATTGAGAAGACAAAAAAGATGGTGGAGTTGGGCAAAAATCCGAAAGGTGATTTACTGGAGATAAAATCGCAGGCCGCCCAGGAAAAAGTCAATTACGTTCAAAATAAAAACAACCTGGACCTGGCGTATCTGGAACTAATTCAGTTGCTAAATTTGGATACAATTCCCGCGAAATTTAAGGTTGTCTTACCGGAATATCCTGAAATTGCAGCAGCAAGTAAATTAAATGAACCTGAAACCATCTATGAAGACGCCATTGATTTTCTTCCAGAAATTAAGGCAGCAGAATATAATCTCCAAAGTACGAAGAAGCAACATGCTATTAATTTGGGAAACCTAAGCCCCAGGATTGCATTTGGATATTCCAACAGTTCGCGATACAATGAACTTAACAGAAGGGTAATTGGAGATGAGCTGGTTACTCAAACTATCGGAGAAACAGCGAGTGGAGAAGAGGTATTTGCAAATTATTATGATAATGTATATGCCGATAACTATCCTTATTTTGATCAGATCAGAGACAATAATAGTTCGGGAATTTACATGAGTTTGAACTTTCCGATCTTCCAGAAATGGAGAAGGGTAACCCAGATCAGTCAATCCAAGATCGATATTAAGGATGCCCGTTATAACCTGGAAGAGCAAAAACAATTTT
>CAYVSF010000345.1:0-3903 GCA_964453775.1 uncultured Bacteroidales bacterium | reverse complement strand
ATTCCTGATATCAGGGATGTGAACAAACTGATCGAACTCCTTTCCTGTCTTGGTGTGGAAGTTAAGAAAATAAAAGAAAGTTCTTACAGTTTCTGTGCAAAGGACATTAACTTCGATTACCTGTATACAGAGGACTATCGGGCAAAAGCCATGAGCCTTAGAGGGTCTATTATGATTATTGGAGCATTACTCTCCAGATTTGGAAAGGGGTACATTCCAAAACCCGGTGGCGATAAAATTGGAAGAAGACGCCTAGATACTCATTTTATTGGTTTTGAAAAACTGGGTGCCCGCTTTGATTTCAGACATCGTGAGAATGGCTACCATGTAGAAGGAAAGAAACTAAAGGGTACTTACATGCTGTTAGACGAGGCTTCAGTAACAGGGACAGCAAATATCGTACTTGCAGCCACCGGAGCAAAAGGGAAAACAAGCATTTACAATGCTGCCTGTGAACCATATGTGCAACAGTTATGCAAAATGCTGACCTCCATGGGAGCTAAAATAGATGGTATTGGGTCAAATTTGCTCACCATAGAAGGAGGCCATCCGCTGAAAGGATGCGAACACTCCATTCTGCCTGATATGATTGAAGTTGGAAGTTTTATGGGACTTGCAGCCATGACCCAGTCGGAAATTACAATAAAAAATGTGTCTTATGGTAATCTGGGTGTTATTCCCGCAGCATTTAAGCGACTGGGAGTAAAATTTGATGTTATTGAGGATGATATTTTTATCCCGGGAGATCAAAAATACGAAATCGAGACCTTTATTGACGGTTCCATCATGACCATTGCAGATGCGCCATGGCCGGGACTCACACCTGACCTGTTAAGTGTGCTGCTGGTGGTGGCTACCCAGGCGAAAGGCAGTGTGCTGATTCATCAAAAAATGTTCGAAAGCCGCTTGTTTTTTGTGGATAAGCTCATCGATATGGGAGCACAAATAATTCTATGCGATCCACATCGTGCCACCGTAATCGGACAGAACCACAATGTAAAACTACGCCCAACAGAAATGACCTCCCCCGATATCCGTGCAGGTGTTGCTCTTCTTATAGCAGCGCTTTCTGCAGAAGGAGAAAGTACAATACATAATATAGAACAAATAGACCGGGGATATCAGAATATTGATACCCGTTTAAAGAAATTAGGTGCAGCAATCAAAAGAATTGAATAGCTGACAAACTTCCAGTTGATTTTATAAAGAAATGTCATATTGGCGCAAAATTTCTTTTGGCAAAAAATTTGCGGCAGGCATAGCGAATTACTGAATATTAAAGAGATTTCTAAATAAAAGGGAGAGATGAGCAACAAAAAAAGCGAAGAAAAAAAGCAAGAGCAACTAAGCGAAGAGCAAAAAAAAGCACAAACAGAAAAAGAAGATAAGGACCTGCAAGAACAGGATAATCAAAGTAAAAAAGTTGAAGCGGAGAAGGAGGAAGAAAAAGAGATAGTAAATGAACCAACAGCAGAAGAGAAGCTTCAACAAATGGAAGACAAGTACCTTCGCCTGGTAGCTGAGTATGATAATTACCGGAAACGAACCTTACGGGAAAAAATGGAACTTAGCAAATCTGCCGGAGAAGACATACTGGTTGGCTTACTTCCTGTAGTAGATGATTTTGAGCGTGCGCTGGGGCACATTGACGAAGCAAACGACCTTGAAGCTGTAAAAGAAGGAATAGAATTGATTTACGGAAAATTCCAAGAATTCTTAAAACAGAAGGGTGTAAAAGAAATTGATGCCAATCATCAGGACTTTGATACCGACCTCCATGAGGCCATGACAAAAATTCCAGCGCCGGAAGAGAAACTAAAAGGGAAAGTGGTGGATGTGATAGAAAAAGGATACAAACTGCAAGATAAAGTAATACGCTACAGCAAAGTGGTTGTGGGTGAATAAAGAAAAAAAGGATTATGTCGAAAAGGGATTATTATGAGGTTCTGGGCATTTCAAAAGATGCCTCTAAAGATGAAATAAAGAAGGCCTACAGAAAGATGGCCATTAAATATCATCCGGATAAAAACCCCGGTGACACAGAAGCCGAAACAAAATTTAAGGAAGCGGCAGAGGCTTATGAGGTACTTAGCAATGATGAAAAGAGAAGACGCTATGACCAATATGGCCATGCCGGTGTAGGAAGTGCTGCCGGAGGTGGCTACGGTGGTGGAATGACCATGGAAGACATCTTCGAAAACTTCGGGGATATCTTTGGAAGCGCTTTTGGTGGTGGCTTTGGCGGATTTAGCGGGTTTGGCGGATTTAGCGGCTCGAGACAACGGGGGAGAAGAACCCGAAAAGGAAGCAATTTAAGAGTAAAAGTAAAACTCAACCTGAAAGAAGTGGCCAATGGTACCACGAAAAAGCTTAAAGTAAACAAATATGTGAGTTGTAAAGCTTGTGATGGTACAGGTGCCAGTGGAAGTAACGGATATAAAACATGCACAAGCTGTCATGGTTCAGGACAGGTAACCAAAGTTACAAATACCTTTCTTGGGCAAATGCAAACAACAGGTGCCTGTCCAACATGTGGTGGAGAAGGTAAAATTATTACCAACAAATGTAACACCTGTTATGGGGAAGGAATTGTGAAGGATACAGAAGTTATTAGCTTTAACGTTCCGGCAGGTGTAAGCGAAGGCATGCAATTAAACATAAGCGGGAAGGGTAATGCCGCCCGAAGAGGTGGAGTTAATGGCGATCTAATCGTCCAAATTGAAGAAGAAAAGCATCCCGAGCTCATTCGCGATGGAAGTGATCTGATCTACAATTTATACCTTAAATTTCCTGAAGCAGCACTTGGTAGCCCTGTAGAGATACCTACCGTAGAAGGCAAGGTGAAAATTAAAATTGAACCTGGAACGCAGCCAGGCAAAATACTGAGATTGAGAGGAAAAGGCTTGCCGGAGATTAATGGATATGGACGGGGGGATATACTGGTGAATATTAATGTATGGGTTCCACAAAATCTTACGAAAGAAGAACAAAACATTTTAGAAAAACTGAATTCTTCAGAAAATTTTAAACCCAATCCAAAACAAGGAGAAAAAAGCTTTTTCGAGCGAATGAGAAATTTCTTCGAATAAAAAATCACATAAAACAGGAAAGAGGCTGAATTTTATTTTCAGCCTTTTTTTGTATCTATCGCAGGAAGTGAAAAGGTTATCGTAGAACCCTTTCCTGGTTGGCTCTTCAAGCTAAGTTCTCCATCATTCTGCTTAATAAATTCATGGGAAAGATTAAGACCTATCCCCGAGCCTTTTTCTTTATTTGTTCCTGCAGTGGAATAAAATGTTTCAGTATCTAAAATGCGCCTAGCGGCATCCTCGTTAAATCCAATTCCTGTGTCTTCTACAGATACCATGACTTTCTCATTCCTTCTTTCTGCAAAAACTGTAATGTGTCCTCCCTCGGGCGTATATTTTAAGGCATTTGACAATAGATTCCTAAGTACCGTTTGTATCATATTGGCATCGGCAAATACATCGTAATTATCTTCCAGGGATACCTTAATACATAGTTTCTTCAACTCGGCGGCAGCCCTAAACAACTTAATATTCTTTTGGATCATTTCATTCAAATTAAGCCTCTCGGGTGCATAGGGGATGTCTCCTTGTTGAGATTTTGCCCATAGGAGTAAATTCCCCAGTAAATCATAAACAGATTCAACAGATATCATCAGCACATCCATGATCTCAACAAGACTTTTATTCTCCTGAATGACCTTCTCCTCACGCAAGACATCAATCCAGGAAACAATATTTCCAATGGGCCCTTTCAGGTCGTGACCAATGACCATGAACATTTTATCTTTCGTGGTATTGATCCTTGTAAGCTCATCTTTTTGCTTTTCTAAAAGTGCATTTTTCTTTTGCCGTTCACGATATGAAATCAGAATAT
>CAYVSF010000344.1:493-3911 GCA_964453775.1 uncultured Bacteroidales bacterium | reverse complement strand
ATCCATCCAAAGGATGAGAAGCACGACTTCAAGAATCGCCTAAGATGCCTCAAATCTCTTCAGGATATCGGTTACCAAACGGGTACCGGAGTAATGATTGGCCTCCCTTTTCAAAATTATGAAAACCTTGCTGATGATCTCCTGTTTATGCAAGAGTTTGACATTGATATGGTGGGCATGGGTCCTTATATTGAACATAAAGAAACCCCATTATATGAATACAGGCACTTGTTAAAGCCTATTGAAGAACGTTTTGACCTTTCCCTGAAAATGGTTGCTGTACTCAGAATTCTTATGAAAGACATCAATATTGCTGCAGCAACAGCACTGCAGGCTATTGATCCTATAGGTCGGGAAAAAGCTATTAAAGTAGGCGCAAATATTATTATGCCAAACGTTACACCCGGGATGTACAGAAACAATTACAAGCTATACGAAAACAAACCCTGCACTGATGAAGAAGCAGCAGATTGTACTAATTGCCTGGATATCCGCATAGGCATTACGGGTGATGAAATTGGCTATGGAGCATGGGGTGATTCAAAACATTTTTTTGAACGCAAGAGATAAATAATAGGATTAACTTCATTCTCAGTTATAAAAAATACGGCTATTAAACTGCGAATCCATCAACTAACCATAACTTCAAAATTATTCAACAGGCATAAGCAAGATTTTGATTTGCAGAATAAATCACCTAATTTTGAAAGGAGACCAAAATTTATAGCATTATGAAGCGGATTACTATTCTTACAATAAGTATTACAATATTATCAATACAGGCAATTGCGCAGCAGGTAAAGGAAGTAAATTTACCTAAACTCAATTCTAAATATACAGTGCAATCACAGTATTTGTACGATAAATTTTTCGAAGGCACAGTATTTTTTGAAGATAATTCCGAAACAAATTCCATCCTGAATTACAATGTCTTGCATGACGAAATCCATTATTTTGGAAATAATAACGTGATGGAACTGGAAAATGAAGACATTTCGCATATCAAACTAGGACCTCATGTTTTCATTAAATGGAACAAGGATTATTATGAGGTGCTTGAAGGCATGAACATTAAACTATTATTGAAGCGAGTTCCTGAACTTTCTGTCCTTAGTGAAACAACCGGAGCATACGGAACATCCAGTGTCCCAGCATCTCATCAGTACAGTTCCGTTCCACGAATTGATTTATCCGGCCAGGCTGCCAATGTCCAAACCATTAATTTCAGAAATAATGACGACACAGAAATCCCTGTTTATAAGAGGTATTATATCCAGATTTCTGAAGATGAGATTATACCGGCACAAAAAAGAAAAATAATTAGAGCGTTTAAAAGCAACAAAAGGAAAGTTAAGACGTATCTAAAAGAGAATAATATTGATTTAGAAAAGAAAGAAGACCTTAAAAAACTGATTTCATTTCTTACTGAACTCTAATGAATAGGTTCTGTAAAAATACACTTTACCACGATTTTGGCAAAGGCCTCTATGAGTGCTGGATTTGCTGATACACTCTCCTATTGTCTCAACTGAAACAACGACAATTCTCATTCTCATGTTTACTGGGAGAGTTGTATCATTTTATAAGCAAATCCAACAATGAAAAGTGGAATAATTTTCGATATTAAGCACTACGCAGTTCACGATGGTCCGGGCATACGGCAAACTGTATTTTTCAAGGGCTGTCCCTTGCAATGCTGGTGGTGCCACAACCCCGAAAGCCAGGCTTTCGAACCGGAAGCTTACGTCCAGGAACAAAAGATGGATGGTAAAACCTTCCGTGTGGAAAAGCAAATTGGCCAGACATACCCTGCAGATGAATTGCTGCAGATTATCGAAAAGGATGTAGCCTTTTTCGATACTTCGGGAGGAGGTGTGACATTTGGTGGTGGTGAGCCACTTAGCCAGGGACCTTTCCTCCTCGAAATGCTCAAATTATGTAAGGAAAGGGACATCCATACCACAGTGGATACCTGCGGATATGCCAGCAGGGATTGGGTGGAAAAAATTGCTCCCTTTACGGATCTTTTCCTCTTCGATTTGAAACTTACGGATGATGAACTGCACCAAAAGTATACTGGTGTTTCCAATAGAAAAATACTGGAAAACCTGGATTACCTGGCCAAAAATCATCAAAAGCTACGAATACGCATTCCCCTGGTGCCGGGAATAACCGACACCAAAGAAAATATTTCAGCTATTGTCAACCATTTAAACACCTATCCGAACATTAAAGAGGTGGATATTCTTCCCTACCATGCTATTTCCAAAAGCAAATACAAACGTTTTAACAAAGAATTTAAAATGGAGGGGGTCACCACCCAAAACGGCCGGGAACCGGAAGTCATTCAGCAGGCGCTGCATGAAGCCGGATATACCTGCAAGATAGGCGGATAACACAAACGATAAACCATGAACGAACGTATAAAACAACTAAGAAAACAAAGCTTGCGGGCTACCAATACACTCTCTCCGGAGCGTGCTTTGTTGGTAACCGAATTTTATAAAAGCCATGAGGCCTATCAGGTTTCCACTCCGGTGCAGCGAGCGCTGGCTTTTAAACACATCATGGAAAACAAACAGGTGTGCATCAGTGATCTGGAACTGATTGTGGGCGAGCGGGGTCCGGTACCAAAAGCCACGCCTACCTATCCGGAAGTATCGCTACACTCTTTAAAGGATCTGGACATCCTGAACGATCGTCTGAAGGTTTCTTTTAAAGTTAGCAAAGAAACCAGAGATATATATGAAAAAGAGATTATTCCCTTCTGGAAAGGTAAAACACAGCGCGACCGCCTGTTCAACAATATGTCGGAGGGATGGATAAAGGCCTACGAGGCTGGCGTCTTCACCGAATTCCAGGAGCAGCGCGCACCGGGACATACGGTAGCCGGTAAAAAGATGTGGAAGAAGGGTATGCTGGATTTTAAGAATGAAATCCGGCAAAACATCGAAGAGCTTGAACTCTCCAAAGATCCTGAGGCCTATGAAAAACGCGAGGAGCTGAAGGCCATGGATATTGCATGCGATGCCATTATGGTTTTTGCCAAACGCTACAGCGATGATCTTGCCCTATTGGCCAAATCAGAAAAAGACCAAAAACGAAAGGCCGAACTGGAGAAGATGAGCCAAATATGCCGCAACGTGCCAGCCAATGCACCGGAAACCTTTCACGAAGCTTTGCAGCACTATTGGTTCATTCATTTGGGTGTCATCACCGAACTGAATCCCTGGGACAGCTTTAATCCGGGCAGGCTGGATCAGCATCTGTATCCTTTCTACCGGGAGGAACTAAACAACGGAAGTCTCAGTAAAGAGGAGGCCATCGAATTGCTGCAATCCTTTTGGGTGAAATTCAACAACCACCCCTCACCGCCAAAAATGCGGGTTACGGCACAGGAAAGCAACACCTACACCGA
>CAYVSF010000344.1:0-483 GCA_964453775.1 uncultured Bacteroidales bacterium | reverse complement strand
CCTGATTAACCTGGGCGGGGTTACGGAAGAGGGTTTTGATGCGGTGAATGAACTCAGCTACATCCTTCTGGATGTAATTGAGGAAATGCGCATTCTACAGCCCAGCTCCATGGTGCAAATCAGCAAGAAAAACCCCGATCGCTTTGTGAAGCGGGCTGTAAAAATCAGTAAAACAGGCTTCGGACAACCTTCCTTCTTCAACACCGATGCCATTATTCAGGAGCTGCTGCTTCAGGGCAAAAGAATTGAAGATGCCCGGAATGGCGGTGCCAGCGGATGCGTGGAAACAGGTGCATTTGGCGTGGAAAGCTACATTCTCACTGGCTATTTTAACCTGAATAAAATCCTGGAGGTCACGCTCAACAACGGGAAAGATCCCCGGACAGGCAAAACCATTGGCATTGCAACCGGCAAAGCTTCCGACTTCAAATGCTACGATGATTTGCTGGAGGCCTTCAAAAAGCAACTCCAATATTTCGCAGA
>CAYVSF010000343.1:0-3920 GCA_964453775.1 uncultured Bacteroidales bacterium | reverse complement strand
TCAAAAAATATGCTAATTTAGCAGTATCTTTTTTACAACACTCAGAGTATTTATCATGTTAAAAAAATATTTATTCCTGATTTTAGCGGCAGCTTTGCTCTTAAGTTCCTGCACGCAAACCTATAGAAGCATCAAATACTGGATCCCCGGCACAGGAGATTACGACGCCTTCCCCCAGGCCCAATTACAAGCTTCGGAGGATCCTTTCTATTTCCATCCTACGGAAGATTCAATAGCCTGGGACATCACCCTCACCCTCTCCAATCCGCAGGACACCAGCAAATTTAGCCTGGATGAACTCCTGGATAGCACAACCACAACTGCTTTTGTTATTATTCGAAACGATAGCGTTTTGTTTGAGAACTACTATGAGGGCTACGGTCCTTCGGATATTGCCACCATCTTTTCAGTCACCAAATCGGTTACAGCCACCCTGGCTGGCATTGCAGTAAAAGAAAGCGCCATACATTCCGTAAAGGATCCAGTAACAAAATATATTCCTGAACTAAAAGACGGCGATCCTAAATTTCAACAATTAACCATCGAAAATTTATTGAACATGGAGGCCGGGCTGGATTTTGAAGAGTCCTACTCCAATCCATTTAAAAATATGGCACGCCTCTTTTACGGAAGAAACCAACTGAGGTATCTGCAAAAAATCAAATTTGCCTGCGAACCCGGAGAAAAGCACGACTATAACAGCGCTACCACTGCTCTTTTAGGAATTGTGGTGGAGCGGGCCACCGGAAAATCGTATACCAACTACCTGCAGGAAAAGCTCTGGACTCCCCTGGGCATGCAATTCGATGCCACCATGGGGCTGGACGACAAAAAGCATCGCTCGGCGAAGAGCTATGCCAGTTTAAATACAACAGCCCTGGACCTGGCAAAAATCGGCAGGCTTTATTTAAACCAGGGACAGTGGAAAGACGAACAAATTCTTTCGGCAGATTGGGTACAAAAAAGCGCCACGCCCAATATTCATAGCGATTTTATGGATGAGAACTACTATGGCTACCAGTATCATTGGTACAGCAAACATTACATGGCAAAAGACTCAACCGGCACCCTGCAATTTTCAAATCCGGATGATGCCAGAAATTATGCAAAGAAAGAAGGCTATACATTTTATAATATCAGGAAAGATAAAAAAGAAGGGTATTATGAAATCCACAAATATCTGCCACAGTACTATGGTTTAGGCTTTTTGGGTCAGGTATTGTATGTGGATCCCGTAAACAACCTTATTATGGTACGCCTGGGAAAAACCAGTGATTTCGGCTATCCACATTTGATGTATGTACTTGGGAAGAAGCTGGGAGAAAATAATTAGATGTAATGAAATTAAAATTTCAAAACAAAAGATTACAATCTCTTAAATTAGGAAATAATTGGTAGGCTCCTTTAATTTACAAATCAATAGTTGAATATATATAGAAGAAATAGTATTTTTAAGATATAATACCGGGTATTTAAAGCAATATGAGCAATCAGAATTTTAAGACCATTCATCAAATTACGGATACCAGTATAAATGCCATTGCTTTTTTTGCAGTACCTCTAAACATCATCATCTACTTTGCTTTACTCAACAGTGCCTATTCGGGCCCCAGAATCCTACCTCCCATAATGGGAATTATTGTAATTGCACTGGCACTTTTAAAGCATCATATTAGTTTTCATTACAAGATCTGGACCCTTATCTCTTTGGTCTTTCTTGCCGCATGTTTCAACCTGTTATTAGGGTTACTCGACATGGCAGGCCTTTGGTTTATACTGGCCATCATCTACACCTTATTTATATCGCAAAAACAAGAAGCCCTGATCATGTTTTTAATCTCCTTTCTAGCCGTATTGGTGACAGGTGTTCTAATGATGAGCCGGGTAACATTTATTCCACTGGATTATGGTTTTGACAATTGTCAATTTGCTTGTGTTGCCGTTAGGATCCTACACTTTTTACTTATTGGATATTTGGTCTATCGTATCTTAACTGTCTTTTTTAATCGAATTAAAAACAACGTGAGGGAATTGGCAGAAAAAGCACAAAAACTTGAGATGCTAAACATTTCACTTAGCAAGGAGATGAAAGAAAAGAAGGCCATACAGGAAAAAATGATGGATGCCATCATATCTACAGAAGAAAAAGAACGCAAAAGGCTGGCTTCCGATTTACATGATGGTTTGGGACCTGTTTTATCTGCCATCAATTTATATTTCGACGCATACAGAGATGCTGCACCCGGGGATAAACCGGCCATAGAAAACAAACTGCAGGAAGTGATCAACAATGCCATAGCAGATGTATCGAGAATTTCTCATAACATCAGCCCTCATGTTCTCGAAAACCATGGATTAACTGAAGGGCTAAACAATTTTATTGCACAAATACACTGCAATGGTAAATTCCGGTTTATTACCGATTTCGATACCATCAACAGATTTGAAGCCAAGAAAGAATTGGCAGTTTACCGAAATATCACAGAATTAATTAACAATAGCCTGAAGCATTCGGGAGCTACCGAGATCCATATCAGTATTAAAAAAGAGGGCACCAAACTAAGCATCCTTTATTCAGATAATGGAAAAGGCTTCCATATAGAACACAAAAATAAGGGCATGGGATTGACAAACATCACCAATCGCATGGAATCTATCCATGGTAAAGTAAGCTTCATCAGCAATCCTGAGGAAGGAATGCAGGCACAACTCACATTGAATATAAAAGACGGAGAATAATGAACCCCACAATTAATATTGCCATCATAGATGATCATGATCTTTTCAGAGAAGGAATCAAACTGGTCATTAATCAAACTGCAAATTTCAAGGTTGTCTTTGAAAACGCTAATGGAAACGAATTGTTGGATTACCTTAAAAGCCAGAAGCCAGATATCATTTTAATGGATATCGAAATGCCTGCTATTGACGGGATAGAAACCACTAAGCAGGCTCTGGATCTCGATCCGGAACTAAAAATCATTGCACTTTCGATGTTTTCGGACATTAGCAACTATACGTTTATGATAGAGGCAGGTGTAAAAGGTTTTCTCGTAAAGAACACCAATAAATTTGAGCTACAAAAGGCCATTAAAGAGGTATACCGGGGTGGCAACTATCTTAGTCATGAGATATTGCAAAAACTGGCATTCCAGAACATCCAGAAAAATCCCTTAAATGAAAATCTTACCCAACGCGAAATGGATGTTTTGTATCATGTATGCTCAGGTCTTACATCCCAGGAAATAGCGGATAAGTTATTTATCAGTCAAAAAACCGTAGAAGCCCACAGAAATCATATTTTTCAAAAAGCAAATGTTAGAAATACGGCGGAACTCATCATTTGGGCAGTTAAAAACAAACTCTTCACCATTTCGTAAGCGTTTAGGTTCATTTCCCCATCATTTAATGCACTCAGTAAATCTCATAGGGGAAAACCCTTAGTAAATTCAAGTACTTTCCATTAGCATTTCTTCAACTATGGCTGATTCATAAACGGAAGATTTTCAATACTTTTATACTTGATTTAATCAACTACATATGACGATCGACATCGCGTTATTTACTGGAAATACTACTTTCAGAGGAAGCATAATCCTGACTTTCAGACAGCTAGAAGGATTCAACATAGTGCCGGTTGCTGAAATTTCTCACGAAATAACTACTCAGGTAGCAAAAAAATATCAGCTCATACTTTTGGATTTGTGCTATGACCATCAATCTTGCTTAAATTTTGTAAAAGAAAGCCTTAGGATCAAACCGGAACTAAAAATTCTTTTGATTTCCAGGGACCCGGAAACCCTGTATCATCAGAAATTAATTCAGGCTGGTGCTTCCGGCATTATTCCGTACAATGCAGGAAAAAAAACATATAAGCAACGAATAATGGAGCAATTTTCTTAATCAGAAAACATAAATTA
>CAYVSF010000342.1:0-3925 GCA_964453775.1 uncultured Bacteroidales bacterium | reverse complement strand
GGCCAGCATTTGAATACCGGTATCTTGCAATTGTTCGGCAAGTTCCACAATAGGTTTGTCGCTATCATCCCAACCCAGCCGGGTTTTCACGGTTACCGGAACATTAACCGCTTTTACAATAGCCTCGGTCATCTTCAACATTAAAGGAATATCCCGGAGTAAACCGGCTCCAGCCCCTCTGGTTGCAATTTTTCGAACCGGACAACCATAATTTAAATCAATAAAATCAGGATTTGCTTCTTCAGCAAGTTTAGCTGCCTCTACCATAGATTCAATTTGATGACCATAAAGTTGAATAGCTACCGGCCGCTCATAATCAAAAACCTCTAGCTTTTTCCTGCTTTTATTGCACTCCCGGATAAGTCCTTCTGATGCTACAAATTCGGTATAGACAAAATCAGCTCCAAATTTTTTTGTCATATACCGAAAAGAGGGATCTGTCACATCCTCCATAGGTGCGAGAAAAAGCGCATTTTCGGGTAAATTGAATATTCCTTTTTTCTCCAAATCAATAATTTCTATTACTTTTAAGTTGCAAAAATATACATTTATCTTAATGCTAATAAGAAAAGCTATGAAATCCTTTCTTCATAATGCGCATCCTTTTTTACAGATCATTGTAACATTGAGTTCAATGTTTGTTGTATATTTCATCCTCCTGTTTGTAGGTCTGATCATTGGACTTATTTTTACGGGGAAGGGTTTGGAAGAGTTTTATGCGCTACTTCAACAGCCTGTTGGTCCTGAAAACATTCGATATTTAAAATTCCTGCAAACCCTGCAAGGAATTGGTATGTTCCTTCTACCACCCTTCCTTGTAGCATGGCTCATTCATCCAAAACCATTTGATTTTTTAAGCTTAAATAAGCATCCAAAGCTTTACAGCTTTATTGCAACCGGAATCCTTATTATTCTTGCTCTTCCACTTATCAATTATATGGTGAAATTAAATGCTCTCTTACACTTACCCGAAAGTTTTTCTGGTATTGAGAACTGGATGCTGGAGAAAGAAAAAGCAGCTGAAAAACTTATTGGTGCCTTTCTGGAAGCTGACAATATCGGAACTTTTTCATTCAACCTGTTCATGATTGCGATTATTCCGGCGGTAGGCGAAGAACTTACTTTTCGAGGGATTTTGCAACCTGTATTAAGCCGCTGGTGCAGAAGTCGACACTGGGGTGTTTTCATTACGGCAATTGCTTTCAGTGCCATGCACATGCAATTCTATGGCTTTCTCCCGCGATTTGCCCTGGGAGTACTATTTGGGTATCTTCTCATATGGAGTAAAAGTTTGTGGCTGCCAATTCTTGCGCATTTCATCAATAACGCTTTTGCAGTTGGGGTATATTATTTCTGGGGCCAAGCTGGTGAAAAACAACTTGAAGAAATAGGAGCATCAGAAGGAACAATTATCTCTTTGATGATAAGTATTGTTGGGGTAATTATTCTTCTCTATACAATCTATCGAAGTGAAAAGCTATATCGCGGTCTCCTCGGGAAATAAACGGATGCGCCCAAGCTCATTTTTGCGATAAACATAAACAACACCATACTCCTGGGCCCTTTCTCTCTTTACATCTTCGGGCAACTCTTTAAATGTATCTTCCACCTCGTTCCAGATATTTACAATAACTTCATCCGCTTCGGGTCTTAAATTTGAGATATGGTCCAATGCCCGGGCATGATTTTTCTGCAGTGTTTTTTGAAACTTATATGCTTCAATGAAATTATCGTAATTTACTTTTACAACAGCAATTGTTGGGTTGGTAACAGGAGAATGCCCCTGCATTTTCCTTTTCTTTTCTCCTTCGACTAGCTGTTCGCCCCATTTTAAGAGGTCATTTTCAGTATTTAACGAAGGTAGCCGATTACTCTCTTTATCCATTCCATAGTAACTTCTTGTTTCTTCTTTCATTTCCCCTCGCGTAATGGCCATATTGACCACCTGTATAAAATGCGAAATGTATAATTTCGCCTTTTTAAGCTTTTTTAAGTATTCTTTGTTATTCTTGATCTGGATGGCGTAGGTGTTTTTATACTCTGTAAGTGCCTTCTCCCACTTTGGCAAGAGTGCTTGTACCTTACGATAAGAACTTTGAGAAAAGGCCAGTTTAAAGGGTGGTAACTCCTTCCCTTTTGCCAGGGCGATGTTTAAAGCTTTCAATCTTGAATTGTCTGTATTGGGAAGGCGTCTGTAAGGCATAATCAACAATTTTTTATTGTTAATAACATGTTCATAAAGTGCGAATATACAAATAATATTGATAATTGCAAGCCTATTCGCAGGTTATTTTGAAGTATTTTCTAATTGGTTACTAAACGTTTACGCTAAATCGTCACGCATTATAGGTTTGCGCAACTCTGATTGCACTTCTAAACTTTATTATTTTAAAACTGTCTTAAAAAGAAAGAACTTTATTTAGAATAAATATCAATTATTTATGAATCCTTTGTTAACTTCGCAAGAAGCATTATTAAAAATATAAACTAAAATCAAATATTTATGCATCGAAAAGAAGTATATCAAGAACGCAGAAAAAAGCTAAAAAATGAATTATCAAGTGGACTGGCTTTGTTTCTTGGAAATCAGGAATCACCCATGAACTATCCTTCAAATGCCTATCATTTCAGGCAGGACAGCTCATTCGTTTATTTTTTCGGTTTGGATATTCCAAACATGGCCGGAATAATTGATTTCGATTCCGGAGAAGAAATCCTTTTTGGCAACGATGTGAGCATAGACGATATTATCTGGATGGGCACCCAGCCCACAATCAAAGAACTTGGAGAAAAAGTTGG
This sequence comes from uncultured Bacteroidales bacterium, assembly GCA_964453775.1. Taxonomy (GTDB): domain Bacteria; phylum Bacteroidota; class Bacteroidia; order Bacteroidales; family UBA12077; genus CAYVSF01. The sequence goes on along the minus strand of CAYVSF010000342.1, from coordinate 1,126 downwards.
GCTAAAGCAGACAGCTCCAATGAATGAGTTGGAAAACAAATTGAAACTGGCATTAGAGCAGAAGCGTACTATTCATGTACTGCCTTTTTACCGTGGAGACAGCATCATTCAGTTTTGCAATATTCTGGATATCAAACACACACAAGTCAAGGATTACGTTTCTGATGCCCTAATTAAAGCTGTTGTAAAGCTTCGCTCGGTAAAAGACAAGTATGAAATTGAAGAACTTGAAAAAGCGGCTGATATCGGATATCAAATGCATACCACCGCAATGAAAATGGCAAAACCAGGTGTATACGAAAGAGAAATTGCTGGTGTTATCGAAGGTATTGCATTGAGTGGAGGCGGCATGCTTTCATTTCCGGTAATCCTAACCCAACATGGAGAGACTTTGCACAACCATTATCATGGTAACATGCTTGAGCGTGGAAAATTAATGCTAACTGATGCCGGAGCAGAAACACCCTCGCATTATGCAAGTGATTTTACAAGAACAGTGCCAGTTGGAGGGAGATTTTCGGACAAGCAAAAAGACATCTACAATATTGTTTTAAAAGCAAATAACCATGCTACTTCTTTAATTAAGCCGGGAGTGCCCTATCAGCAAATCCACCTTGAAGCAGCAAAAGTTATTGCGACAGGTCTTACTGAACTGGGCATTATGAAAGGGAACCCTGAAGAAGCCGTAAAAGAGGGAGCACATGCCATGTTTATGCCTCATGGACTGGGACATATGATGGGACTTGACGTACACGATATGGAAGGTCTGGGCGAAGACAATGTAGGGTATGATAACGAAATCAAACGTTCTTCTCAATTTGGACTTGCAGGTTTGCGATTAGGAAGAAAACTACAGGATGGTTTTGTCTTAACGAACGAACCAGGTATCTATTTCATTCCCGACCTCGTCCATAAATTTGAATCTGAGAAGAAATTCCTCAATTATATCAATTACGATAAGATTAAATCGGACTATCTTGATTTTGGAGGTATTCGTCTGGAGGATGATATTCTTGTTACAACAACTGGAAACCGTTTATTGGGACAAAGAATTCCAATCACTGTAGAAGAAGTTGAAGATTTAATGAACCGAACTCAATATTTCCGTTTAAAACCAGGTCATATG
>CAYVSF010000341.1:0-3937 GCA_964453775.1 uncultured Bacteroidales bacterium | reverse complement strand
TTTTTTCCAACCATGCCTTGATTGATAAACTGGATTTTGATTCTTTACAGGATATTGTAGGAGAACGTCCTGGCGAACTTCTTTCATGTATTCATGCCGATAAGATGCCCGGGGGATGTGGAACATCAAGCGCATGCAAGTATTGTGGTGCGGTGATTTCCATACTTGAGAGTCAACAGAAGCAGCAGTTAGTTACTGAAGAGTGCAGAATCGAAGCCTCAGAAAATGGGGTGCTAAAGCAATATGAGTTTAAAGCTACAGCTGCTCCTTTTCATTTTCAGGGTCACGACTATACCCTGTTTACCCTGGAGGATATTTCCCATGAGAAGCGCAGGGAGAGCATGGAACGTATCTTTTTTCATGATATTATCAACCGTGCGGGCAGCCTGTTGAGCTTTGCGGAGTTGTTACGAGACGCTGAGGGAGATACCAGGCTTACCGATAAATACATCAATGCATTGGAGCAGGTGAGCAAAGATGTTTTGGAAGAATTGCAGTTTCAGCGTGATATTTCCCAGGCAGAAATGGGAGACCTCATGGTAAATAAAAACAGGATTGTACCCAATCAGTTGTTAGAAGCCCTGGATGATCAGATGAAAGCTAATCCTGCAAACGACAGGGTGGACATAGCGATACGTAAAACCAGCGATGACTATATATTTACCTCGGATATGACCATGCTGTCCCGGGTGTTAATCAATATGCTTAAAAATGCTTTAGAAGCTTCTTCACCCGGCGATACGGTGACGGTTTTTGTGGAAAAAATGGAAGATAGGATTGAATTTAATGTGCATAACCAACAGTATATTCCTCATGATATTCAAATGCAGTTGTTTCAGCGCTCATTTTCATCAAAAGGTTCAGGCAGGGGATTGGGTACATACAGCATGAAGTTGTTTGGAGAAAAATATTTGGACGGAGAGGTTTCGTTTGAATCTGATAGAATAAAGGGGACTACCTTCACCATCTCGCTACCACTGACTTAAACCCAATTTATAGATGAAGGTCGTCCCCCTGAGGTTATATTGATTATTTATTTGCGCTTATGGCCCTGTCTTTAAACTCTGGTTCGCTCATAAAATTTTGAATGGCTTTCACTACCATTTCTGCATGTTCAGGATTTTTTAACAAACTGCGATGGTCGCCTTCGGGAATCATTTCCATTTTCTTTTCCGGTGAAGCTGTTACATCATAGAGGTCTTTGCTCATCCATGCCGGAATGAAGTCGTCTTTTTCGCCATGCACATAGAGAATCGGTTTGTTGGCTTTCTGCGCCAGTGCCCTGTTGTCCATGGCATAGATTTCTTCATCCAGACTGATATTTAGAAAGGGACGAACAATTCCCGGTAAATTCGATTTGATTAAATGCTCTTCCACCTCTTTACTACTACTGAACGTGGCAAGGAAAACAGCTTTATCGATGGCCTTGTTGCGAATGTGATTCAGACCCACAAAGCCTCCCAGGCTGTATCCCACAAGATAGGTGGGCAGATCGACGGTATTGAGCTGTTCGTAGTAATCAAGCGCCAGGTAGGCATCCCGCACAATTCCTTCTATGCTGGGTTCACCGCCACTTCTTCCATACCCGCTGTAGTTAAAACTGAATACATTCACCTGCATTTTTTCTGCCAGTTTATTAAAAAAGGGCACTGCAGAACGTATATTGCTACCGTTTCCACTAAAATATATAATGTTGGCTTGCGGATTCTTCATTTGCAACCACCAGGTTTCCAAATCGGTGGTGTCGGTACTGGGAATGAAATGTCTTTCAAAGCTATAGGCCTCGTCCAGTGCAAATTCTTTTATGGGACGAAACATGGCCTGTTCTTCCAGCTGCTGACTGATACAACCTGTCATCATCAGACTTAGAATAAGTATAGGTAGAAATCGTTTTTTCATTGTAAACTTTGTTTTAATAATGAAACAGTTTATTTGTATTTTTGTTTAATTATTTTTTTTATGTTTTAAACAAAAATGAATTTTTCTATAAAAACAGCCGCCTGAAGTGTATTCCAGACGGCTGTAAACCACAAAACATAAATCACCCTAACTATTTAGGATTTTTTAGGCTTCCACCTATTGCTATGCCGGCGCTCATGAGCACCAGGTTTTTCACAATGTATTGACCCTCCAGCGTAAGCAAAAACGGGATTTTCACGAATACTTCATCCGGGAACAGGAAGATGGGCGTGAGGGTACCCAGCATCTGCAGGAAAAGCAAAAGGATGATTTCCCTGAGGAAAAGTCCTGTAATTAAACCAAGTCCCACAACAACTTCCCAGAGTGCCAGAATGTTAATAATGAATGCATCCGAAAACCATCCAAACGTAAGCAATCGTATGGTATCTACGGCAAGACTTTCGGCCGGACTTGCTCCATGGAAAAATTTGAGTGCTCCAAACCAAAGGAATATGATACCCACACTCCACCGAAGGAGCAGGGGAGATTTTTTCTGCATCCATGAGCGGATGCGGATGTCAATTTTTCTTGTATAGCTGGTATTGATTAGCATAATGATTTTGTTTTAACGTTATTTAGAATAATTTTAAATAAAACTGTTAATTTATTAACAAGTAAGATAAAAAAATGTTCAAAAGGGATGGAGCTCTTGGACAGCAACGAGCTTTGTATTTTATCGCGAAGGCGCTAAGACGCTACTATATATTTTTGAACTTTTCCAGACCTGCATTTGCTGGCAGGCAGGCCTGACAGTTTCATAAGACTCACCCTGTTGGCGAGTGGCAGGCTGTTAGATTAGGGCCAGTAACGCAGACCTGACAGAGTGCGGTAGCTCCTGTCAGTGTCGGGTTAATAGTACAAAGACGCGAGGTTTCTAGCAGATTAAGCAGAGTGGTACGCTGAGTTGCGCAACGTTTTATGTTTCAACATGTCCCTGTGTGCCGTTTCAGTCAGGTTCGCGGTAAGAAAATAGCCTCCGGGAATTGTTGTTAAAGCCGGGGAATCACCTCTTGCCAGCAGCCAACAGCTTCACTCAACGGCAGCGAAATTGCATTATGGGATGTACAGGGCCCCGATTACAAATCGGCGCCAGCGAGTATAAATGCTGTGAGAGATAGAATTTTTTCTATTACAAATTAGTGCTGGTTGGATCTTTGCGTCTTCGCGCCTTTGCGGTAAGAAAATAGCCTCCGGGAATTATCTACTCCGCAGGGGAATCACCTCCTGCCAGCAGCCAATGTTTAAAAAATAACTCCGCGCAATCTGCGAGAATCTTTTCGCGTTTTTGTGCCTTCGTGGTAAAAAAATATTTCCCGGGAATTGCTACTCGTAGCTTATCCTGTAAATTACGCCGGCAAAATCATCCGAGAGCAGGAAGGATCCGTCTGGTAGTTGGAGCAGATCGACGGGGCGTCCCATGACGTTGTCGCCATCCAGCCATCCGTCGGCAAAGACTTCGTAGCTGTATTCCCCGTTTTCCTGCTTGCGGCTGAGCATCACACGGTAACCGATTTTTTCGGTGCGGTTCCAGGAGCCGTGTTCGGCAAAGAAAATGCCGTGTTTGTATTCTTCCGGAAACATGTTGCCGGTATAGAATTTCATGCCCAGGGCAGCCACATGGGGTCCCAGTTCGCGAATGGGCTTTACAAACTCGTCGCAGGAGGCCTGGTCGCCAAATTCGGGATCGGAAATGTTGTTCCCATGGCAAAAGGGGTAGCCAAAATGCTGACCAAATTCGGTGAGCTCGTTCAGTTCATCGGGTGGGAGGTCATCGCCCATACGGTCGCGACCGTTTTCCGTGAACCAGAGATTCCCCGTTTCCGGATGCCAGTCGAAGCCCACGGTATTCCGGATCCCATGTGCCACGATGGAAAAGTCGGTGCCATCGGGTTTGATGCGTGTGATGGAAGCATACACCGGGTCTTTCTCGTTGCAAATATTGCAGGGTGCACCCACGGGAATGTAGAGGTAGCCATCG
>CAYVSF010000340.1:0-3943 GCA_964453775.1 uncultured Bacteroidales bacterium | reverse complement strand
TATTTTGGCAACATCGTTGGTGATACGCTTGTCGTATGTGAACAAACCTTCATCGCCATACAATTTACAGGTAACTTCCTGGAAATTGCCGGTGCCCACATAGGCGAAATGATCCGTTTTTCTTCCCCTTTTTCTGGTAATCAGGGCAATCTTGCTATGTATTTTTAGTCCAGGAATGCCGTGTATAACTTTAATTCCTTCTTCCTGTAGTTTGTTCGACCAGTAAATATTGGCTTTTTCATCGAAACGGGCTTGCAGTTCGATAACCACCACAACTTCTTTCCCGTTTCTGGCAGCATTGATAAGGCTGTTGATGACCATGGATTTTCTAGCTACTCTGTAAAGGGTGATTTGTATGGAAGTAACATCCGGGTTAATAGCTGCTTCCCTCAGCATGTCTATGAAATAGCTGAAAGACTGATAAGGATAATGCAATATGTGATCCCGTTTCTCGATTTCATTGAGCACGCTTTTGTTGTGTTTCATGTACAAATGCGGAACCGGTGGGTTGGTTTTATATTCCAGTCGGGCGGGCCCAATATTGGGAAAATCGATAAAGTCTTTGAAGTTGTGATAGCGCCCTCCGGCAATGATATTATCCCGGTTAGTTAATTCCATTTTTTTGGTAAAGAAGTGCAGTAAATCTTCCGGCATCCCTGAATCGTATACAAAACGAACCGTGTTACCGCGTTTCCTTTTTTCCAGGCTAAGGGCCATCTTCTCCATAAAACTTTTGGAGATGTCATCATCAATATCCAATTCTGCATCCCTGGTAATTTTGATGGTATAAGCCTCAATCGAATCATACTCAAAGAAGGAAAATACGTCATTGAGACAATATCTCACAATATCATCTAAAATAATAATGTATTTCTTTTTTCCTGATTTGGGCAGTACCACAAAACGGGGTAAAATATCGGTGGAAAGATCCAAAAGAGCATAGAGTGGTTTCTCTAACTGTCCTTTTCTCATTAACTTTACAGCAAAATAGATGGGTTTATCATTTAATTCGGGAAATTCTCCCGAGTACTGCAACATAATCGGGATGAGCACTGGCCGAATATTTTGGTAATAGTAATTCCAAACAAAATCGCCCTGCTCTTCGGTGAGCTGCTTCTCGTTCACAACAAAAATATTGTGGCTTTCAAGCTCCTTGAGGAGGTTGTCATAAATCTTTTCAAATTTATTCTGCTGTTGAACAACGACTCCCTGGATTTTATTGATCAGCTTCTGTGGTGTAATATTGCCCAGTAGCTTTTTTTGGGGCCGCACCGCCGCAATTCTTCGGATGGTGGCTACACGAACGCGAAAAAATTCATCCTGATTATTGGAAAAAATTCCAAGAAATCTAAAACGTTGAATCAGGGGAACGGCTTGGTCTTCTGCTTCCTGTAGTACGCGATCGTTGAATGAGAGCCAGCTGATTTCCCTGTTGATAAATCTTTCTCTTTTGGGCATTGAACTATGAATTTTTCGCTAAATAATTGAAAAAAATCTAATTTTAAACTATGGTATCCTTAATTTAATGCAAACTTAACTTTCTTACCATTTCCCTCTGTCCTGGTTGGAAACAATAAAAAACTCCCTGGTATCCATATTAAAGGCCGTAAGGTTACCCAAGTCTTCAATGTGGGTGTACACACAGCCCGAATCGATATTGATGACCGAGCTGCCGGGATTGTTTTTGATGATGTTTGAAGGTGTGGGAGTGTGGCCATGGATAATGGCTCTGCCTTTTGTAAAACGAATATTATTCGAGGGTTCCCGCTCCCAAAGCATACCCCTGGTATCTGAAAAGGGATCTGCACTGCTCCAGTCAAATCCACCATGAACCAATAAATAATCTTCAAGTTCGTGATAAAAAGGCATGCTCTGAATAAATTGAATGTACTTTTCAGGAATTTGCCCAATTGCCATTTCGTAATATTCGGTTGGAATATCAGGCATAAAGCTGTCAATGGTGTTTTGAGCGCCATTGTTCAACCATAGGGTAGAACTAAATGAATCTTTTTTCATGTAGGCATCTACCATCATTTGATCGTGATTTCCCCGAAGTGGGATGACATCATAGCCATCCTCCTTTAATTTCATTAAGTAATCAAGAACCGCTTTAGAGTCAGGACCACGGTCAATATAATCGCCCACTAAAACCAGCAGGTCATTCTTCGTCAGTTGAATTTTTTCCTCAACCAGCAAGCGGAGGGTCTTGATACAACCATGTACATCACCAATTGCATATTGCATATCGAACAAATTAGAAAATCAAAACGTATTAAGCAAATAAGAAGTCTTAAATTCCTACATAGTGATATACAGTAAAATCATCGTATTGTTTGCTATTTTGGCTACAGTCAATTATGCAGAAGTTTTTAAACCCGCATGGAATGAAGCCGGAGATTTTCTTCTTGAAAATGAAGAAATAGTTGAAAGTGAGTTGGGGAAGGGCGATTCTGCCCATTTTGTTATGGCGGTTGCTTTCCCTGAATTGTTGCGTTACCGTATGTTCAAAGATCTGCTGGAAACCCGCGCCCTGGAATTGATTTATGTGAACTATGGAAAAGAAGCCGCCGATTTCTCCATTGGTCCGCTTCAAATGAAGCCCAGTTTTGCAGAAAAGATTGAACGCGTTGCTGATAGTCTTGGGTTAGCCGCAGGTATAAAAATCGATAATCTCACAGCTAAAGAACAAAGAAAAATCAGAATTCAACGGCTTTCTTCGTTTAAATGGCAATTGCGCTACTTGAAAGTGTTTTCTCATATAACTGAGAGGCTTCATTCACGAATGTTCTTCACCAGGCAGGATAAACTCCGTTTTTTTTCTGCAGCCTATAATCACGATTTTATGGCCTCTCCAAAAGAAATTTCAAGCTGGTCGAAGAAGTGTATTTTTCCTTATGGGGTACATTATAAAGGGGAACAATATTGTTATGCTGATATTGCGGTTTACTATTACAGGCAAAAATCAAATCGGATGGAACTGCCTTAAATCGGGATTAAACATTTCACCTCAAGTTTTTGTTTTTAAATAGAGATATAAGAAGTTGGATAAATTCTATGAGCGATGAAAGTAGTATGGATAATTATTTTGGCTGTATTTATGAGCCAGGGAATAAAAGCACAGGATACCATGAAATATAATCCCTTAACCAAAATGGAAGAGTGGGTGATTCTGAAAAAAGGAACAGAGACACCTTACACCGGAAAGTACCTCAATAATAAAGCAGAAGGGGTCTACACCTGTAAACGATGTGATGCCCCACTTTACGAATCGGAAGATAAGTTTGATTCGCATTGTGGCTGGCCCAGTTTCGATGATGAAATAGAGGGCGCCATTGAGAGAAAGTTGGATGCGGATGGCAGACGCACCGAGATACTATGCGCCAATTGCGGGGCACATCTCGGACATGTTTTCGAAGGAGAGGGATTTACCGATAAAAACATACGACACTGCGTAAATTCTATTTCTTTGAATTTCGAATCGGAAAAAGAGCAAAAGAAATAGACAAAGCCGTTCTGTTTTTTAGGGAAAGCAGTTATCTTCATAGCATAATTCTGTATTATGAAGAAATTGCTATGTTTCATTTTTGCTGTATCCCTGCTCTTTTCCTGCCAGAAAGAAGAGAATTCTAAGCGCCTGCTGGAAGATGGCTGGATGTTTTCTTACCAGGATGAATGGCATCGGGCAAGTGTCCCTGGAAGTATTTTTAAGGATTTACAGGAGAATGGTTTTATTCCAGAGCCTTTCATGGATGATAATGCTCGCGATATGCAGTGGATTGGGCAGAGTGATTGGTCTTACAAGTATACCTTTCCACTGGATACAAAGTTGCAGCAGTACTCGCATCATGTGCTTTTATTTGGGGGATTGGACACTTACGCCAGGGTGGATTTGAATGGAGAGAGCTTGCTCTCTGCCAATAATATGTTCCGCAACTACTTTCTG
>CAYVSF010000339.1:0-3956 GCA_964453775.1 uncultured Bacteroidales bacterium | reverse complement strand
AGTTCTTATTCCTGTGTTCTTTATTTGTTGCTATCTTCAAGGGTACAATTGTCCATAAAAGTGTCTTGCCACAAGCGTTGAATATTAAAATTCACCGCTGTATTTTCCCCATAATTATGGCGGGTTTTCATTTCCAAATTATATTTATAGGTACTTCCGGTCCATCGTAATTTTATTTTATTCCCACGAACGCCATAATACCCCTGTGTAATTTTTATCTTATTTTTTGATTTTCCGAAGGTACTGGTTGCAATGGCATGAATAAGGGCATATTTTCCTGTTTTTTTCTTCCCCACACCCGCAATAACTTCAAACATTTCGCAACCATTTAATCCCGATACAATCTTATGCCATTTTCCATCAGCAGGAATTTTACCCCGATAGGCATTCCCCGTTCTTCCCGACATGGCCACATCACCCTCCACATCCACAGCATAATCCGGAGATTCTTTATTTACCCCAAGCTTTCCATCTTCACGAGCAGTAAGAACACTATCTCCCAACTTGTTGGTGAACTTTAAATCAGCATCATTTTCATCCACCTCCATTCTCCAAACCGGCGATTTATCCTCGATGCTTTTATAAAAGCTAATCAGCTTTCTCGATTCACCAATGGGCGAAAGCATCAAGCCATCATCCATGGTTTTAGACATCCCGTCATCCACCTTATTGATGGTGGAATCGATAAGATCATGAAAATGCCCTTCTGAAGGCAGCTGCCCTTTCTTAAAATAGTCCTTTAAGCTCTTTCTGTTCTGTATTGGCATATGGCTAACAAAAATTTGTGTTACTCATTAATAATAAAATCGTTCCCTAATTCAAGGTAATCAATACCGGCCTGTTGGGAATCCTGATCTTTTTTATCGGATAAAATGGTAAACTGATGCTGATCTGCCGGCACCAATAAAGACCAGGGCTTTGTAGCTCTTAGTCCTGCTTTATCCCCTGATTCGTCTGCTGTGTCGAGCAGAATATAATTCCCGGTGATATCCCGTGCCGCCTGCACTATAGAAAATCTGGTAATATACTCTATATAAGGCAGTGTACGCAAATACGTAATCACATCAGAGCAGTAGATAATTTTATCCATTTGATGACCAATTGTCATTGTTCCTATATTTCCGGTAAGGTAATCATTGATATCTTCGTTCAACTTTTGGATGTAATATCCCTGGTTTTGGCTTCCGGAGAACTTCACCGAACAAATAATGCGAATACGCTCATAACTTGGATTCCGCACTTCAATTCGTGAAAAAGGCGAACTGTTTTCCTGCACATAGGATTTTATGTCGTAAAGGAGTTCACTACTGGCCTTGGGTTCCCTGGAATTCAAAACAGAACTGGCGAACGGACTCACCACCAATAATACATGGCCTGGAGCATTCAAGTTGCTGCTTGTCATATTGGGCAGGCAAACGGCTTTTTCAATTTGCGGGTATTGATCCAATACCAGGCGCTCGTAGTCCCATGTGGTAACAGCCCTCTTTCGGTGTTTCAAACGTTCGCTGATCCTGGCCTGGAAAACCTTATCCTTTTCATAAGAAAGACCTCCAAAGCTTGGAAGCGGCTGCAGCACCGTTCTTATCCCGGTAATATTCTTTACAGGTCGTTGTATGCTGTACCTGGGCAAAGGTTGGTCCAGATAACCCGAATGATGCAATCTTTCATTGCCTACCAGGCTTGCAGTTGCCACCTGGGAAGCTACGCTTAAATTTCGTGAAGCAACTTCAATATTACGTTTCACGCTCACTTTCAGCCAATAGTACTTGCTATCAAACAAGGTATTGTTCCTGTTAATCGATTCGGGAATATCGATAATAATGATGCCCGTTTTGAGAAAGCTATTGGTATCATCTCGAAGAATACTGGAAGGTTTCAAACCATACCAACGGTTATCAGCCAAAAAAGCCCACTCAATTTCCGGAGGTTCTTCTTCAGAAGATATATTGAACTCATCCAACATCTCGAAAAGCAGGGAAACCTGCTGTGGTGCTTTTATTTCCTCCAAGCCAAGATACAGTTCACCCTGCGCATCATATTCCGGCACCACCATAATTCTTTTCATTGACTTATTTGGAAATACTTTGATATGCCCATATGGATGAAGATGATACAAGGCATCACTACTATTCTCACGATTTCCAGCCTGGAAATTCTCCTTCATCGATATTCTCGTGGTGCTCTCATAATCGAGGGAAATGCTTCTCACTTGTGGTGTAAAGGCAGGTCTGGGCAGAGGCTTCTTGGTTTTTCCCTTCAAAAATCCTGTTTTCGAATTTTCGAGTGTAATATCAGAAACCAAAGCAGGATATACCTCATGACCAAAAGCATGAAGTGGCGATACCAGTTCAATTTTCAGGAAGCCCCTTTTACTCATTGAATTGTAGTCCGGCTTTAATTTTATTTCCGAATAGTTTGGGGACTGGTAAATCAGGTTCATGTCAATATTCTCAAAGCTTGTCTTTGGCGACAACTTATCTTTGACAGAAGGTTCTGGGCGCTGAGGGTTGTCTTTGGTTCTAAAGAGTTTAAGTTGTTGTTTTTCCCCTTCTTCTTCAGGAATCCATCTTCCTTCGTTGAGAATAGAAACAGACACTTCATAGGAAGCATTGTTGACCTTCATTTTATAATCCTTGTAGTAATCTTTAAACCCATGTTCTTCATGGGGAAGATCGAACCATTCAAGATGGATTTTCAAATCATCCAACTGCTTCTGAAAAACTTCATTATTTCCAATAACCAGGAATGAACCAATTTTAGGAACCGGTCCAAACGGGAAGAACGGTGAAGCAGGGTTAACAGCTCCCACGTTGTTATGCAGGTGCAGGCGTTTTACTCCGCTTACACGTGTATGGATAACCACCTGGTCGATTTCTGCATTGCGAAGCAGGGAATAAGGATAAAGGTAGGAGTTGTTGTTCAGCTCTAACTTTAACATTGGATAGTCGGAATCAATCTCTTCTTCATGCAATGCTTTGTCCACCGGTATGATTTCGGGATCAGAAGCCAGTATATCAAACTTAATCACCAGGCTGTTACTGGCCTTTTCGATGGTTACAATATTGTTTTTAACAGGCATCCAGCCTTTCGAAGCTGTAATGACCATATTAAGCGAGTTTAACAGGCTTTTTGCGATGGCCTCTTTAAACGAACAATTGAGTTCCCGGGCAATATTTCGAATTTTACGTTCCAGTTGCTTGTAAGCATCCGGTTTCAGCTGGATTTTAAGGTTAACTTCCCTCTTTCCCTCAGCTAACAGCAAGGCCGGAGAAGAAATTGCAAGTCCCAGTGGGGCATATTCCATGCTCAAATCGTTCTCCCCCTTTCCTTCCTGATCTTCACCAAAAGTGGGATAGGCAATACGTTTGCTCAAATCCGGCTTTTCAGACCAATTGATAACCGGCAATTGCGAACGATAAATATTGTTTATCCGGCTGAGGTTATCCCCTTCCAATTGCAACTCTTTCTTTGCCATATACAAATTCAACAATTTGCTCAGCCTGGCTCTGTTCACTACCACCTCTTCCTCGGAGGAATAATAGACATCACGCTTTTCTTTATCGGTTCCTGCTATAAACCGGGCGCCTCTAGGAATAACAGTTTCCTGTGCTTCTTTATCCAAAACAAAACTCAGATACACCTTATCATCCACTGCATCTCTTTCCGTTTGTTTTAATATATTCCTGTAATAATAATCCAGGTATTTGGTTGTAAGGCTGTTCAGTTTTTTCCGGGGAAATTCATATAATTTAAGGAAAGCCAACAAAAGGGCTACCTCTGGATAGTGATTGTCGGTATCCAAAGAGGTTTCCATTTCTTTAAGGGCTTTTTGTTTCAAATAGATCACCGCCTCGTAAAAAACCTGGAAAACAGATTGTAAGGCTTCGGCAGCAGCATTCACCCGTTCGGGTATACTTTTCCCCTGGAAAATTACTGCAGAAGGTGCTACTTCTGAC
>CAYVSF010000338.1:0-3958 GCA_964453775.1 uncultured Bacteroidales bacterium | reverse complement strand
TCTCCCGGGGTTGATGTGGATATTGATTCAGGTAGACTACGATTGCAATTCCGGTGAGTACAAAAAGAATAGCAATAACGATAAAATCGTTCTTCTGCTTTTTATAATGATAGATCAGGCCGAGAAGTCCCAAAAAAAGAGGCAGCATATAATAGGTATTTCTTGCCGGATTATTCTTCTGCCAGTCGGGAAGGTTATCCTGTGGCCCCAGGCGCGCTTCATCAATAAACTTGATTCCTGACAGCCAGTTCCCGTCCACCAGGTTTCCGTGGCCCTGCCGGTCGTTCTGGCGACCTGCAAAATTCCACATGAAATAACGCAAATACATGTGACCAACCTGATATTTAAAGAAAAAGGCCATGTGATCGCCAAAAGAAGGAATGGTTCTCCTTTCCGTTTGGCCATTGCCCACTTGTATGGTTACAGTGCGCCCATTAATATCCACCCAATTTTCATAGTCCTGTTCATGCTGGGGGTCGTTCCCACTCCACATTCTTGGAAAAAGCATAAGGAAGCGATCATCATATTCCAATTTTGCCTTATGATCCACCACCTCATAGCGATCGCCCACTTTTTCATAAACGTTTTTACCCTGCTCGCGACTTGCAAGCGGAGCATTGTATGCAGCTCCATGTACAAGAGGCCTTTCACCATACTGCTCGCGATTCAGGTAGCTTAACAAGTTAAAAACATGTTCCGGGTTGTTTTGGTCCATGGGAGGATCGGCAGAAGATCGAATAACCACCATGGCAAAGGAAGAGTATCCAATTATAATAACAGCCACAATGGTAAGAACGGTATTGGCAATAACCAGCCCTTTTTTCTGGGTGTACAAAATCCCATAAATAGTTCCTCCGATGAGCAGCAGTGCATAAATTAAAATCCCGGTATTAAAAGGAAGCCCAAAGCCATTTACAAACAGGAGTTCAAACCAGCTGGCAATTTTTATAATTCCAGGTATCAATACATACATAAAGGCACCCAGAATGACCACTGAAAGGACAGCTGCTTTGATAACACCATTTCTGGTAACTTCATATTTTTTAAAATAGTACACAAAAATAATTGCCGGAATGGCCAGGAGGTTCAACAGGTGCACTCCGATTGATAATCCCATAAGGTAAGCAATAAGAATAATCCAACGATTACTGTGCGGTTTGTCGGCAATATTTTCCCATTTAAGAATGGCCCAAAACACCACTGCTGTGAAAAGCGAGGAAGTTGCATACACTTCCGCCTCAACAGCAGAGAACCAAAAAGTATCAGAAAAAGCATAGGCCATTGCACCCACAATTCCGGCAGCCCAAACCTTTAACCAATCTCCCCTTTCCCACTCTTTCATGCTGGCACCAATAATTTTGCCGGCAAGATGCGAAATAGTCCAGAAAAGAAACATGATGGTAAATGCACTGGCCAGGGCCGACATGGCATTCATGGCCAGGGCAGCTTTATCCGGGCTCCCGGCAAAAAGGGTAAAAAACCTTCCCAGTATCATAAAAAAAGGTGCTCCGGGAGGGTGGCCAACTTCCATGCGATAGGCTGTTGTAATAAACTCTCCACAATCCCAAAAACTGGCTGTAGGTTCTATGGTTGAAAGATACACAAAGGCTGAAATGGCAAAGACAATCCATCCCAGTATCAGGTTCCATTTTTTAAACTGTGTCATAATTTGGGTAATTCTAATGAACAACTTTTGTAATAATAGCAAAGAACGTTATTTTTTTATTATTTTTAAAACTTCTGATCAGCTTTCCTTTGGGAAAAGTTTAAATGCAATACCCATGGTAAAAAGGATTCTATCTCTTCCTCTTTTTATTCTGATTTTATCCCTGTTTTTATATTTAGGGGAAGCAACAGCTCAAACAAGCGACCCTTTGGAACCTTCTTTCCCCACCATCATGGAAAGTGATAGCAATCGGATATTCCTTCGATTTGACAACCTTAATTTTATCAAAAACAACGAGTACTTTAGCGATTACGCCCGGGGATACACCACCCTGGGGTTCATTCTTACCCCTCTGTTGGACTATCATCCCGGACCCCATTCAAAAATATCCGCAGGAGCGCATATGCTCAAATACTCAGGCCGGAACACCTTTCACAAAACGACACCCGTTTTTTCGTTTCAATATGCTTTTAATTCTGATTTTAATCTAATTGTAGGTTCATTGAGTGACCCCCTCAACCATAAATTGCCCGAGCCTTTATTTGATTTCGAACGCTATTTCCTGGAACAAAACGAAACAGGCTTACAGCTCATCTATCAGCATGAAAAAATATATACGGATTTTTGGATTGCCTGGGAGCAATTTATCCTTGAAGACGAACCCTTCCAGGAAAAGTTTACGATTGGATTAACCACCGAGATTGAACTACTAAAAAGGGGCAGGCTGTCTGTCGGGCTTCCGGCAAACTTTCTTTTTCGTCATCATGGCGGTCAAATAAACGATTCCGATGACCCCCTGATAAGCATCTTTAATGGAGCCTGGGGACTGGATTTGGAAGTTCAATTTCCCACAAAGCCCCGAATCAAGAAGATAAGCATAAAGAGCCAGTACTTTAAATATGAAGATCTGTCTGTTACACGGGAACAAGCCTTTAAAGACGGACATGCTTTTTATTCCATGTTCCAGGTGGCATTTAAGCGTGCCACCATCATGACCGGCTATTGGGACGCCCACGAGTTTCTTGCCCCGATTGGGCATCCGCTATACCAGTCTGTTTCAAGCTCCAAACCCTATATCGAAGGGCGCGACCGGCATTTATGGAATACAAAACTAATCTTTCACCAAGCCTTGAGTAGAGACATCAGAATTGGTTTACGAACCGAAATTTTCTATGACCTTGATATGTTAAAACTCGATTATGCCTATGCTTTCTTCCTGAGTTTCCGCAGGAATTACCAGGTAAAAAGGATCCAGAACTAGACAGACAGATAGTATCGCCAGGGTTTGTTCTTCCAGTAATTACCGGCATAATCTATTCCTATTCGCGGAGCCTGTAAAACAGTATTTTTATCAGGGGATTGATTATCGGAAGCTATCCAAAGGCCTGTAGCCTTCGCCAGGGGTCTTCCATTAAACGCTTTCGTAATTTCCAGTGCTTTTGTTAGTTTCCCGGGACCATTCCATGCTTCAACACCTCGAATTAAAACAGCCTGGGGGTTGTTTTTTTCTGCGGTAACCACATTTAACATCCAGTGCATCCCGTAAATAAGATAAACATACCAGACTCCTCCCGGTTCATACATCACAGATGTTCTGGGAGTTTTCCCCTTGGAAGCATGACAGGCCAGGTCTTCTTCGCCCCTGTAAGCTTCAACTTCTGTTATTCGATACGCTTTTTGCTCTCCTCCCGAATCTTTTCGCATCAACAATTTGCCGGGCAGGTCTGGAGCAATCTCTAACACATCCTGTTGAAAAAAATCAGGCGTTAATAGCATCTAATATTCTGTTTTATCCGATTTCCGATTCCACATTTGAAAAGCTTGCAAAGCCTCTTTGCGCATCATCTGTCCCGATGGCAAATTCCTTTTTCCAACCGGCTTCGATATCTCTTCATATATCATAGAATCGTCGAAACCAATAGCCTTGGCATCCTCTTTCGTATTCGCATAATAAAGAGCATCTATCCGCGACCAATAGATAGCACCCAGGCACATTGGGCAAGGCTCGCAAGATGAATAGATCGTACATCCTGTTAAATCGTAAGTCTTTAATTTTTTTGCAGCTTCTTTTATAGCAAGAACTTCAGCATGAGCAGTAGGATCATTGTCCCGGGTTACCCGGTTGCCTGAACTTGCAATAATTTCACCCGATTTAACAACAACAGCTCCAAAGGGACCACCGTCTTCCCTTACATTTTGCTTCGATATGCTTATAGCCAGCTCCATAAAGATTTTATGATTCTTTTCAGGTTCCATCATTTCCTTTTTCATTGGTTTGCAAGATTCCATTAT
>CAYVSF010000337.1:0-3962 GCA_964453775.1 uncultured Bacteroidales bacterium | reverse complement strand
CCAAAAGATTTATAAATCCTTTTAACTTCTATCATGACAAAAGGGTTTGCGTTAAAATAAAATTAAACACCAGAATAAATACGCTGCTATGAACTACAGCCTTAGTACTTGCACGGCCCACTTCCAGGCTACCACCCTCAACAAAATAACCATGATAAGCTGAAATAGAACTTATAAGAAAAGCAAACACAGAGATTTTTACAAGGGAATAGGTGATATAAAATGGAATAAATGCATACTGTATCCCGTAAATATAATCTTGAGAACTAATTACCCCGGTAGCGGTTCCGGCAATCCAGCCCCCCCCAATCCCAATGATTATACTCATTAAAGTAAGAAAAGGAGCAAATACCACGCTCCCTAATATCTTAGGTAAAATTAGGTACCCTGCAGAATTAACACCCATAATCTCCAGGGCATCAATTTGTTCCGTCACTCTCATTGTGCCAATTTCCGAAGCTATATTAGAACCGATCTTTCCTGCCAGGATAAGAGCTACAATTGTGGATGAAAATTCAAGCAATAAGGTATCTCTTGCAGTTAATCCAATAAGGTACCCCGGGTAAAGGGGGTTTTCAGTATTATAGGCAGTTTGTAATGTTATAACGGCACCCATAAAAATGGAGATAATTGCTACAATTCCTACTGAGTTCAATCCTAAACTAACGATCTCACGGATGGTTTGCCGATAATACAGGATATGTTTTTCCGGGCGTTTAAAGACTCTACCCATTAATAAAACATAACGCCCAATATGATGAAATAAGTTCATAATGACTGGTATATTTCACAAATATAAAAACATAAGTTTAAGTTCTCATAAGAGATCTTTATTTAAGAAAGATTTAATTGAACTTTTAAACGATTGAAGAGTCGCTTTCATTAAGATTTGTTAAATTAGTAGATCTGAAATAAAAACATTATCATGGCAAACAAAGACTATTATTGTGTTATCATGGCCGGGGGCGTAGGAAGTAGATTTTGGCCTCTTAGCCGCACCAGTAAACCAAAGCAATTCCTGGACATTTTAGGAACAGGAAACTCTTTACTGCAAATGACTTTTAATCGTTTTAACGATATTTGTCCTTCTGAAAACATATATATTGTTACAAATGCCGACTATAAAGAAACGATATTAGCGCAACTTCCGGAAATCGGGGAAGAACAGGTGCTTCTTGAACCTGCAAGGAGAAATACCGCACCATGTATTGCTTATGCAAATTACCGTATTCTTGAGCAAAACGCCAATGCCAAAATTGTTACGGCGCCCTCTGATCATCTAATTATTAAAGAAAATGAGTTTAAAAGGGTCATCAAAGAAGGGCTTGAATTTGTAGGAGAAAATGAAACCCTGTTAACACTGGGGATAAAACCCAGTCGACCCGAAACCGGTTATGGTTATATCCAAGTAGAGGATAACAAAGCATCGAAAGAGTGTAATACAATATTCAAGGTAAAAACCTTTACTGAAAAGCCCAATGTGGAAATGGCGAAAATTTTTTATGAAAGCGGCGAATTTTTCTGGAATTCCGGAATATTTATATGGTCGTTATCTGCAATCATGAAGTCATTTAAGAAGTATTTACCCGAAATTGATGATTTATTCAAAGAAGGCATAGGTATTTACAATACTTCAGAGGAGTCCGATTTTATTTCAAAGACCTATTACGAATGCCGTAACATTTCTATCGACTATGGAATAATGGAAAAGGCAGATAATGTTTATGTTTATTGTTCCGACTTTGGCTGGGCTGATCTGGGTACCTGGGGTTCATTGCATGAGCATATTCAACAAGATGATAACAAGAATGCCATTATTGGGAAGAATGTTATGAGCTATGAAGTTAAAAACACCATTGTAAATGTTCCCGATAATAAACTTGTGGTGCTGGAGGGCCTGGAAGATTTTATCGTGGTGGAGTCAGGAGATGTACTTTTGGTATGTAGAAAAGAAAATGAACAAAATATTAAGAATATAGTAAATGATGTAAAGCTTAAGTTGGGTGATAAATTTATTTAATTACAGGTTTATAATAACGAGAAAGGCCGGTTTCTACCGGCCTTTCTCGTTATATGTTGATTGCATTTGTATTAATATTCCCAAAGATCATGTTCAAATTCAAACAACTCCTGCTTAACGCGTTCAGCTTCCATCAAGTTATTAACACCATTCATATAAGCAGCAATTGGCCGGTTATCATAAACATTAGATTCTCTAACGATAAAACTTGAGAACCTTCTCTGCCAAAAAAGATCATCAAAACTGATACGATGTGCATCATTATGCCTGTTATAAACCTCCTGTTGGGCAAAAATTGGACGCGCCTCCGGGAAGTAAATCCAGAAAGTTCTTTCTTTACGGAATTGGGCAGTCTCCGGATCCATATATCTACGAATCGGGCAGATTCCTAAAATACGCACGCGCATTGTTGAATGCTGCTTATCAAAGTACCATATCTCTTTGATCTCATACTGCTCAACCTCTTCCGTTTTAATCTCACCTGGAATTACTCGTGTTTCAAGCACGCCTGTTTCGGGATTCCTCACTTGCTGGGTATCGGGTAATGCATCAAATAAATCTAACACCTCGTCTCTGGTTAGAATTTCTTTAAATTCATCATCAGCATAGGCAGTGAGTCCTTCATTGTCAATACCGTACATCAATGTACTTACAAGACTTTTGCGATCATCCATATCAACAAGTGGATAATAAAGCATATGATTCATTTTCTCACGGCAATCAATTACCTGCCAGATGGTTTTCTTCCATATTACATCCGCCTCACGCAATGCTCTGTATGGTACAACACGTTTACCTGGAATACCTTCCTTCTCATAAATATTATCATTCACGTTTTGCGCTTTCGTTTCGGTAGTTCCCATTAATGAAACGCTGATTCCAACGAATAGTACAACTAAGAATCTTTTCATAAGGTTGTATTTTAAATTTTAAATTATTTTAAACACAATTGGATCCAAGTTCCTCACAGATCCATCAGGGCCAATGGCCTTGATGTCTTCAAAAATCACCTGCTGGTTGCGTCTCAGATCATTTATTAAATCTAACTGCTCTCTTGTGAAAGCATTTCCTTTTGCTTTCTTACCTATATAATATCCTCCTCTATCGGTTGTAGAAACCGTAAATTCGGTAATCTCAAAATTAAGATCAAAATCAAAATTTTCCATTTCTGCAAAAACACCACCTTGCGCGGCCAAAGTATTTTTCTCGATCTGCCCCCCCGATTTGTTTGCCACTTGTGCGACTGGATCTGGCAAACTTTTAACGCGGAACTGTTGATTCCCCATACTCTTCCTTTCGCCATCTATTTCAGCCACAACGGTAATTATACTGTTGCCGGGACGTCGTGGGTTTACAATATATTCCCCATCTCTTTGTTTTCTAATTTGCCCATTTGTTATGGATGGAGCAATATCCTTACCAGCTACTCCTGCAACAGAAATGCTAACAGGATTATCTACACCCACATAGAATACATTCATTTTGGTGGGTGAAACTACTACATTGGGCTCTGCTATTGTAAAGCTTCTCTCAAATTTTTTCGTAATATAATTTCCATCAGGGCCCCTTAATTTTATCAAACCTCCCCAATGCTCAGTGCCTGTGGATCTGCCGATCCTGGAGTACTTTCCCCGACCATTAATGACATCCAGACTATCATATGAAGTTCCTTCTTTCATCATATACTCCCATGAACCGTCTTCATTTTGAAATGAATCAATTTCCCCAATTAATACAATTGGGGGAGCCGTTGTATCTACAGCCGCCAGGAAAACATCAGCTTTATACTCATTATCTTTTATAATATAGCTGGAATTTGGTATTACTGTTGCTTCCAGTTTATTAAAAGAAAATGAACCGGCTTCAATTTGATTAAATAAATACTGTACCACCTCCGACTCTGTATTTCTAACATCACTTTGAAATTTACTAAGTATAGGCA
>CAYVSF010000336.1:0-3965 GCA_964453775.1 uncultured Bacteroidales bacterium | reverse complement strand
ATATATCATTCATCCAACGGAACCTGAAATACCATTTGTTGGCTATGAGGATGTTTACAAAACCGAAGACAGGGGAAATAATTTCACTGAAATTTCAGATATTAATTCCTCGCAAAAATTGCGTTCTATGGCTATTTCAGAGTCAAATCCCGATGTACTTTATGTAGCCGATCAAACAAATATTTATGTCACTACAGATGGCGGTTCAAACTGGGATAATATTTCTTCAGGTTTGCCGGTCTCTACTAACAGCATTACCTATATTGCTGTGGATGCAGCAGATCCAGACCGTGTTTGGGTCACTTTTGGTGGTTACGACGCAGGCAGGGTTTATGAGTCTGTAGACGGAGGATCAAATTGGACCAATATTTCTGATGGTCTGCCCAATATTCCCACCTATACAATAGTTCAAAATAAGATTGTTGGTGGTCAGAATCTTTATGTTGGAACCGATAGAGGTGTTTACTATAAGGAAGAGGGTTTGAATTGGGTTCCTTTCAACAATGGGTTGCCCAATGTGGTCGTTACAGAACTTGAAATCTTCTATGGTGCAGGAAATACTGCAAATAGCAGATTGAGAGCAGGAACTTATGGTCGTGGATTATGGGAGAGTGAGCTTGAACTTACACAAAATGAGGCAAAAATAATAGAAGCAACTCCTGTGGATGGCAATTATTGCTCAGCAGAAGGTATTGTACCAACTGTGATATTTGAAAACAATGGATCTGCAAGTCTTACTTCCCTGGATGTTGCGTATCAGATCGATTCTGAAACACCTGTGGTTAATAATTGGACAGGAGATCTTGCTATGGGAGAAAGAGATACCGTAGAATTTGATTTTCTTCTGTTGCCCAGTGGAGAACATGATCTTACGTACTATCTTTCAGAACCCAATGGGGTGCTTGATGAGGACACAAGTAATGATACCATATACTATAGTTATTCCGCTTTCAATGAAGCAGAATTGCCATTTACCATGGACTTTGCAGAGGAATTGCCTGCTTGCTGGACGAATACTGATATTCCGGAGACTGGCAACCAGTGGAGTTTTGGCACCAATGGTAGCATAGCGCTGGCCAGCACCACTGCCGCCGATGGATATGCATGGATAGAAGGAACTGTAGAAACAGAGAGTGCGTTAATTACGCCAACATTTGATTTCTCTGCATACAATACAATTGGAATTTCTTTTGATCATGTGGCTGTTGCAGATGCAGCAAGCCTCGAATTTGCTTATAGTACAAATGGAGGCGATACCTGGTCCACTTACAATACATGGACAAGTGATGTGACCAATTTCACAACTTATGCACAGGACATATCCGTAGAAGTGGCTGGAAAAGATTCGGTTGTATTTAAATTTACCTTTACGGTTGCTGCAGCAGGAACCGATTTCTGGGCGTTGGATAACATAAATATTACCGGAGTACCTTCAGGAACGCCTGTAGTACTAACCGAAGTAGCGACTGGAGTTGACTACAACAGGGCAACCCTGAATGGTAAAGTGAATCCAAGTGGATTGTCGATTTCTGATATTTATTTCGAATTAGGTACCGAAACCGGTGTATATGACCAAAGTTATACTGCTACGCCTTCATCAGCTGATGGTGTTGCTAATGTACCTGTTAGCAATGATATAAAGGATCTTGAAAAGGGTACAATGTATTACTATAGATTAGTTGCAAGCGATGGAGTTACTGATTATCCAGGTGAGGAGTTGAGCTTTGAAACGCCGGTTTATACGATTACAATTGGAGAAGTTGCCGAAGGGCCATTTATTATAAATGCTGATATTGGAGCTGTTGTCGATGTTCCTTATACTTTAGAAGGAAACTATGAAAGCGGTAATAAATTCATGGCGTACTTATCGGAAGCCAATGGAAATTTTGATAATGAAACGGTTGTCGGTTCATTAACCAGTCAGTCTGAGGGAACTGTTAAAGCCACTATTCCCGCAGGAACTGCTTCGGGAACAGGTTACAAGCTAAGGGTTCGATCAACTAAACCAGATACAGTTAGTGCACCCAGTACAGTTATTGAAGTAGTTCTGGACGATACAGCACCTACTGTATCGATCACTTCTGATGAAGATGGAGAAACCAGTGAGAATCCAATACCTGTTGTTATAACATTTAGCGAGGAAGTGATTGGATTTGAAAAGGCTGATATCACTGTTACGAATGGTAGTGTAGAGCTCTTTGGTGATGATTCTGCACCTGTCTATTATGCTGATATCGTGCCAACAGAGGAAGGCACCGTTACTGTAACTGTTAACTCCGGAGTTGCAGTAGATATTGCAAACAATGGTAATACCGAAGATAGCTGGTCAATCACCTATGCGGAAGAATCAACCGGAATTGATCCGCTCTATTCACTTGGACTGTCCATTTATCCAAATCCATCTGACGGTGAATTTATGCTGCGTTCAAACAATATTATTGAAAAGGCAGACATCACAGTTATGGATTTAAGTGGTAAGGAGATCTTAAAGAAGAGTATCAGAAATGAAAAAGAGATAGTTTTTGATCTGAGCAATGAACCAAAAGGAGCCTATATCCTTATGGTTAAGAGTGATAAAGGAGAAGCGAATGTTAAAGTGATTGTAAAATAGACATTCTGATCTCATATAAAAAAGAGCTGCTCGTTTTTGGGCAGCTCTTTTTTGTACATATTTACCGGCAGATTCATGCTTTTACTCATTTGTTATTGCCTCGATTGTAAAGATTTTATGCCTGTCCGCTTGCTTCCAGTATTGTATGCCGGTTTCCTCAATATACTTCCAATAATCATCAGTCAAAAGCCCGTATTTTTTAATCGCATGGGTGATGTGCTGCTTTAAATCTTTAATGATAATGTCTTTTAGGCTTATTTTAATGGAACGATGATTAAAACTAACTATTGCGGAAGGTATCTGTGAATTTGTATCTGCAATGGAGATGAGACCCTGACCTAGCGTTGACCCTGTACTTATTTGCAGTCCATCATTGAAACAACTGATTGGCGGTTTATTCCCCGCAAAGCTAACAATATCAAGGTTGTTTACGCCAACATTGAAATACTCCATTGCGCGAATACCCATTTTCGCTCCAATAATCGAGTAAATTCCTGTATGTCCGTGTATTTCATTGGTTAAACAAATGGCTTTCCACTCTTCCAGCCCATAGCTTTGAATTGTAGAGTCCATAATATCGGCATAGGCCTTTTTGTATAGGTTCTTTTTTACAGGAAAAGAACTGAAAACCCTGTTGTTGGAAGTAACAGAAGAGGTGAGGAGCTTCGATATTAATTCATAGATGATAGAGGGGGCAAAAGAGAAGTTTAGCTGACATTCCTTTATGTTAGCTTTTTGTTTAGTTTCAAATAGCATTGGGGCTGTAAGGTAAAGTGGTACAAGATCGTCCCATAAGGAAAGCTGATGGGTCTTTATTTGTTTCCTTACCACCGGTTGCTGATGAACTTTATAGATATGCGAAGCATAAAGAGATTTGGTGGTGTCCATTACAGAAAGGTAGGGTTCATCAATAGTAAGATTCTCCCCGGTATTTCCTACAATGTCTAATTGGATATCAGAATTTGCAATGAAATTGTAAGCTGAGGTATCTGCCATATAATTGAAATCCTGATTTATAGCAAAATTGTTATACCAAATAATACGTTCTATTTTCTGACGGTTATGCTTGTTTTTTTTAACCCAGTCGGCATATGTTTGTAAAGAACCTAAAGCAATAAGTGTTATTTTGTCGGGATAATCTTTCAGACAACTCTTCAATAGTTCCTGTGCATCAGGATAGTGATTTCCCGACTGCAGGGTTTCTTTTCCCCATTTGGTTGCGTGGGCAAATCTATTCCATCCGGGTAAGGCTGCGCCTGTGTTTTCTTGTATCCCAACAGGGATCCCTTCATGATGATAGCTTTGCAACAGCTCCGATACTTTTATGGCCGATGTTTTTGGCATTAAAGTGCCC
>CAYVSF010000335.1:0-3970 GCA_964453775.1 uncultured Bacteroidales bacterium | reverse complement strand
TGATCCCCAACTACAGAAAAAGATTGAAGAACGAATTATTGTCCCAACTATAAAAGGTTTGAAAGAGGAAGGTCTGGATTACCGGGGATTTATCTTTTTTGGATTGATGAATGTGGAAGGTGATCCTTATGTAATTGAATACAATGTGCGACTTGGCGACCCGGAAGCAGAGGTAGTTGTTCCCCGAATGGAATGCGATATTGTGGAACTATTTATGGGGTTGAAAGATGGCAATTTAAAGAGCAAAAAATTTCAAATTGATCCACGCTTTGTAACAACAGTTATGATGGTATCCGGGGGTTATCCCGGTAAATACGAAAAAGGGAAGGAAATTTGTGGACTGGACAGAGTAAAGGACTCCATCCTGTTTCATGCCGGAACAAAAGAAGAGGCGAATAAGGTAGTTACCAATGGGGGGCGCGTGTTGGCGATTAGTTCATACGGCGACAGCATGCAGGAAGCTTTGGATAAAAGTTATACCAACGCTGCTAAATTGGCTTTTGACGGGAAGTATTTCAGAAAAGATATTGGATTTGACTTAAATCAGGAATAATGTTTCGAAGCATCAAGAGTAATCATCCTATTGTTATTTTCTATATTTTTTTGTTAGCCCTTTTGGTATGGGGGCATAACCTTTTTGTGCCGGAAGAGTTTCCTGCCTCATTGCAGGATAATTCACTAAGCCTGTTTCAACCCCTGTTTCAAAATCTACAGCAGCATGTTTTTGTGAATGTATTACTGGGAGGTGTTTTGGTATTGTCCATTGGGTTTATCATGATTGGAATGAACAAGAAATTTATTCTCATCAATGAACGGACTTATTTGCCGGCCTTCATTTTTGTGTTACTTTCTGGCAGTTATATTGTGAACCAGGGCATACATCCCGTTCTCCCGGCCAGTTTATTGCTCACCTTGGCATTGGAACGGATATTTGCTATTTATAGAAGAGACTACAACCTAAACAGCTTGTTTTTGGCTGGAGTATATTTGGGGCTGGCAACAATATTTTATATTCCATTTGTTTTTTATTTTCTTTTTATATGGATTTCTTTAAGCATTTTGCGGCCATTTGTAGGAAGGGAGTGGTTTGTTCCACTGCTTGGGTTTAGCGCACCATTATGGTTCTATTTTGTCTATGTTTTTGTATTTACAGACCAATTGGGGGGCTATATTTCAATCATACAAAAAGCCTTCAAATTTCATTTTTACATTCCCGAGACCAATTATCATTATTTTGGTTTTTATGCTTTTATATTGCTTTTGGTGTTAATGGCCAGTTTTAGTATTCTTCGAAGGTTTCAGATGAAAAAAATCAGAATACGAAAGTATTTTGAGATCAACTGGTGGCTATTTATAATAGGAATGGCACTGTTTTTCCTGATAAAAAGTACCGGATATGCCATGATTATACCAATTGCTATTCCGGTAGCCTACTTGCTAAGCGAATATTTTTATAGCATCAGGAGGAGCTGGTGGGGAAATGTTATTGTATTTTTGTTACTTGCGGGCCTGGTTTATATTCAGTTGATAGAATTCTACTTATAATCTTTTCACATACGAGAGAAGAGCTACTGCAAGACCCTGTTCACCATCCTGGAATGAGATAAAAATGTGATAGACCCCTGTTTTTTGGATTTTCAGGTCAAAATTTGGATAGTGTTTTCCGGTAGCTACAATGTAAGAAGAACCCAATAAGCGGTTGTTGTCATAAAGTTGTAGAATGGCTTTCCCATTATAATCTTTAGAGTTACAAATGGAGAAACGATATTGCGTATCCTTTTGCAGAAGGACAGAAAAAATTTGTTGCGGAGGATCTTCACCGGGCTTAGCTGCATCAAGTTTAACCTGAAAATCTTTTAGATAGGTAGCATCATCGCTAATCATAGCACAGATATCTACCAGTTCCTGTCCTTGCTGTGCATAGGTTTTGCTGGTATTAACAGCGAATACAGACAGGGCTAATGCAAGGATGATATAGATTTTTTTCATTTTCACCGGTTAATTATATTATTTCTTACTTCCGCAGTTTTATCAATGATCATAAAGACCTGTTCATCTGAAATATCTACGATACTCTTATCATTTTGCTGGATGACCAGCATGCCATCTTCTTCCACGGCTACCGGTTCTCCTTTTTCGTAAGTGATTGTCACGTCTTTATAAAGAGCCTGAATATCTCTAAAATCATCCACCAAATCTTTGAATTTTGGGTCCTGTTCATAGTTTTTCAGGATAAGCATCAAGTTGGCCAGGATAATTTTTTGTTCGCCAATTTTTTCTACCAGTTCGGGACTGGGATTTTGTCTTGTTACTTCACCTACAAGGTACATGGATTCTATCCAAATTCCGGCAATAATCAAAGAACTCAAGTTACTTCTATTACTCTCACGCAAATATTGATCCATTCTGTTAAAGTTCTGAACAGAAATGTACATTAGCGAGTCAAGGTTCTCATTGTTTGTAGCTAATCGCTTAAGCGTTGTAAAATCAAAAAACTGTCCTACCCGCAGGCCGTCTGCAAGGGTTTTGATAGCTGTGATATAATCGATAACGGTTGAAGTCTTATTATACATATTTAAATACCCCAAATCGGCACCAAAAATACCCAGCCCCAGTGCTTTTTGATAGTTGGTGTTATAGGAATCAACATAATCGGTTGTGGCAAGATGATTCTTGGAAAACGGCACCCCCAGGCTCTTAATTAATGCAGCCATTTCAACTGGTGAAGAAACATTCTGAACGATTTCATCCATGGCTTGCTGCGATATCTCAAGTTCTCCTTCATGCAAAACTGAATCGGGAACAGCAAATTCCTTGGAGAAATCAGATTCATTTTGCTGGTTTTTACAAGATGCCAGTATTAAAAATGGTATGATGAGAAATAGAATAAATTTATTCATAACCTTTATATTGATAATCCTACCTTATGCAAATGTAACATATCTCTTAAAGATATAAAAATAATAAAAATCTCGAAACTATTTTTTCTTTTTAATTAGCTCGGGCAAATCCATTATTCTCTTTAAGACTTTATAATAGAGCGTAATGTAAAGTATAAGCGTTAAAAACCAAATAAAAACCAGGTTAAAATTGTAGGTATTCCAATAGCGCCCTGCAAAATACTTTCTGGGAGCATAAAAATGAGAACGGAAATTAAGAAATCCTTCGGGATGTGGATCCAGATAAATCGGATCGATTTGTTGGAAAAACTCATTTTCATATTCCACAATTTTATTCTTTTCGAATATTTTTTTCACCTGATCGGCGACAGATTCATTGTGGTAGGCATTTCTTTCCCATTCATAAGATTTAGGGTTTTGTTCCAACCAGTAGCGGATATAATTTTCCTTTTGCAAGTTGGCTTTTTGGAACATGATATTGTAGTGCCCTTTGATCTTTTCCAGGTAATCTTCTGTTTTATTTAGGACTAGTTCATTAATGCTTGCCGTATCCAACTGATGTTTCGACTCGAAAGGTATTTCAGTATACTGTTCTTCCTTTTGAATTTCATTTTTAATCAGGGGCAGGTAATCTGCAAACTTCTCCTTCACCTTTTTCTCCTCATCAAATTTGTACATATTATCCTGCATGTACTCCACACGATCCATGAGTTCGGGAACCAGGTACACCCGTTTGAAGTCGGCAACCGATTCTCTTTTATGCATATCGAAAAAACGCTTCTCAAACCGGTTATTTTTATACTGATTGACCATTAATGCTTCGTATGACCATTTGGTTGGCATAAATTCGGCAATTAAGGGCACTTTATCCACCCTGGTGATATTCCTGTTCAGTTTGTCGAAAGGGAACATTGCTCCGGAGAGGATCATCATGGGAATCATCAACAATGGAATCAAAATATAAATCGTAACTGCAGAATTAAAGGAGGCCGACACGTTCAATCCCAGCATATTGGCAAAAGCGGCAGTCGTAAACAGGGCCAGCCAGTATTCAAAATACATTCCCCGGA
>CAYVSF010000334.1:0-3985 GCA_964453775.1 uncultured Bacteroidales bacterium | reverse complement strand
CGGCCGTGGCCTCGCCGGCAATCGGCCTCTCGACGTCTTGGCAACGGCTCGAGCAGTTGCCGGACTGGCGACCATCACGCCGGCTGCAGGATTTGTTCCTCTTTGGGCTGCCATGTTAATAGGTATTGCTGCCGGAGCCGTTTGCTTCCTGGCAGTACAAATGAAGAACAAACTTGGCTGGGATGATGCTCTGGACGTATGGGGTGTTCACGGAGTTGGTGGATTCCTGGGTACCATTCTACTGGGTGTATTCGCCTATTCACATATAAACGGGCAGAGCGGATTACTGGAAGGAAACACCAGCTTCTTTATGAAGGAGGTTGTAGCAGTTGTTATTGCAGCAATTTATGCATTTGTTTTTACCTATCTAATGTTGGTTATTATTAATTTAATAACACCAGTAAAAGCAAGTGAACAAGAGGAAGAAATTGGAATTGACCAGGCGCTGCATGGTGAAAGAGCTTATGACGAAGGTGCATTATAAGATAACAGCATCAATCAACTTTACTAAACTACCTTAGATAAATGACAGGCTGACAAAAATTGTCAGCCTGTTTCTTTAAATATGCAGTTTGCACATAAAAAAATCGATAAATTCAAAAGAGTTTTCATTTTTCTCTTCAAACCTATTTATAAAACAGGGCTTACTTTTGCTTTTTTAGCCCAGGAAACATCATTGTTCAAAGCTCTAATTGGTAAAAAAGACAGCCTCTCTTGCTCCTTTCGTTTATACACAAATGTATACAAACGAAGCAGTTCGTCATTATTTTAATGCATTCCATCATTTGATGCCTGTCGTTCGTCGATGCAAATTGACCCTGACCACCCGATCCAATAACTTGAGATTATTACAAAATAACATTGTTATTAGAATATAAATTTGGCTAAGAACAAAAAACAATTAACCCTTAAATTAATACAATTATGAAAAGAACATCTACGCATTGGAAAGCATTTTTTACTGTTCTGTTTATGCTAAGTATTGCACTTGGCAGTTTTGCACAGGACTGGACGAAAGAAAAGTCCGGCCTGTTTTATTATGGTTCAAACGGCAAAATAGTTTACATGGAGGCCGATTACGATGCCATGGCCGTTTACTTTGAGAACGATCAGTTATCGAAAGAAACCGAACAGGTTTTTAAACAAAAACTGGCACTTGAGAAGGCAGGTTCAGACAAAATTGAAGCCATGGACCTGAAAGGCATGATTCGGATTAAATCCGATGCCTCGGTGGAATCCATCAAAGGGCTTGATAACCGTAAGGATTTCTTACAAACTTATGGTCTTGAAGAAGAAGGCGCTTATGATGTATTACCGGCATTTAAGATTGGTGACAAACAAGCATGGTTTACAAAGCGCGTTGCCATCCGTTTGAATGAAGGGGTTGTGATCGATGACATTGCGAAAATACTTAAAGTGTATGATGCACAACACATCAAAAACATTATTAATTCGAATACGCATCTCTTAAGAGTTGAGAATATTGAGAACCAATTACCCCTCATCCAGGACTTGCATGCAATGGGTGTATTAAAGTGGGGAGAGCCCGACTTTAAAGTTGATTTAGTAAAAACCACCGACGATCCCATGTATCCGGATCAGTGGCACTTAAACAACACCGGCGGATCAATTGACGGAAAGGCTTTAGTTGCTGATATTGATGTGAATGCCCCTGAGGCTTGGGCCATTACAACCGGTAGTTCAGATGTTATTGTTGCTGTTATCGATGATGGCGTTGAAGCACACGAAGATATGCAAAGCCTTCTTCCCGGCTACACACCTGTTGATGGAGGTAACGGAACGCCAGCTTCAAGTGGCGATGGCCATGGACAGCAAGTTGCCGGATTAATCAGTGCACAACACAACAACATTGGTGTTGCAGGTATTGCCCCCGGTGTAAGTATGTTTAGTGTAAACATTTTTGCCCCAAATACCACCAATACAGATGTAGCTGAAGGTATTGTCTGGGCTGTGGATAATGGAGCTGATGTACTCTCCAACTCATGGGGATTCGGTTCCTGCGACTACGATGTAGCCTCTATTACCGATGCTTTTGCTTACGCAGCTTCAAATGGCCGTGGCGGATTGGGCAGTATCAGTCTGGTTGCCTCAGGAAATGATTTCTTTGATTGTGTTAGTTATCCGGCCAACCTTCCAACAGTTACGGCAGTTGGTGGTATTTCCGGAGACGGTGAAAGAAGTATGTACAGTAACTATGGTCCTGCTTTGGATATTGTATCGCCCAGCGATGATGACTGGCAACAATTTGGACGTGACTGGTACTCTACAGGAACGCACGGATTAAGAACCATTGACCGTGAAGGCACTAATGGTTGGTACGACGGAAACTACAGTGAGGCTTTCGGCGGAACTTCAGGAGCTACTCCTCAGGTATCTGCAGTTACGGCCCTTGTACTCTCTGTAAACTCCAGTCTTACAAAAAGCGAAGTGGAAAATATTTTATACACTTCAGCTAAAGACATGGGCGATGAAAATCAATACGGAGCAGGCCTTGTGGATGCATATGCTGCTGTTACTGCTGCCAGCGGTGGCGGTGGAGGAGATGAAGAAGCACCAACTGCACCAACCAACCTTTCTGCATCTGATATCACTGAAACAAGTTTCACTTTATCCTGGACAGCCTCTACAGATAATATAGGCGTAACAGGCTATGATGTTTACCAGGATGGTTCAATTATTGGAACTACAACGAATACAAATTACGATGTATCAGGTCTGACTGCTTCAACAACATACACCTATACGGTTAAAGCAAAAGATGCTGCAGGAAATGTTTCAGTTGCCAGTAATGCACTCGATGTAATTACAGCAACAGCTGATACAGAAGCACCAACTGCACCAACGAACCTTGCTTCATCGGATATTACCACCAGTAGCTTTACTCTATCATGGACAGCTTCCACTGATAATGTAGAGGTTACAGGTTATGATGTATTCCAGGATGGCTCCATTATTGGCTCTACAGCGAATACTTCCTACAATGTAACAGGTTTATCAGCATCTACAACTTACACCTATACGGTTAAAGCAAAAGATGCTGCAGGAAATGTATCGGCTGCAAGCAATGCGCTTGACGTAACTACCCTGGCAGGGAACACAGCTCCGGTAGCGGATGCAGGCGGACCTTATTCAGGTGATGAAGGTACGGCAATTGCATTTGACGGTACCGGCTCAAGCGATGCCGATGGTGATGCTCTTACCTATAACTGGGACTTTGGCGACGGAGCTACAGGAACAGGAGCAAGTCCTACGCATACTTATTCAACTGCCGGTTCTTATACCGCTACATTAACTGTAAACGACGGAATCGATTCAGACCAGGCCACTGCAAGTGTTACAGTGAATTCTACTGCTGTTGACCAGCCTATGATAAGTGCAATTAGCCTTAGCACACGTACAAGCGGACCCTGGTACAGAGTATCAGGCACAGTGACGATCACATCAAATGGCCAGGCCGTAAGCAATGCTTTCGTGGAAGGTTACTGGTCAGATGGTGTAAGTGGCTCTGTTTCCGGCTACACCGGCATAGATGGAACGCTTTCATTGGATGAACTGAAATCTAAAAGCTCTTCTTTCACATTTACCATTACCAATGTAACATTAACCGGATACTACTGGGATACTGCTAACAGCCAGACTTCTGCATCAACAGGCTCACAATCCTTCGGTGCAAAAACGTCTAGCAGTCAATTGCCGTTCAGTGTATATCCAAATCCTGTTGCAAATGGTTCATTGACAGTTACCCTACCCGAGGTAGGAAACGGAGTGGAAGCAGTTATTTATGATATCAATGGTAGTGCAAGAATTAAGCAACAGCTTACCAACCTGGTATCTGAAATAGCTGTAGAAGATCTGAATGCAGGTGTATACATTCTAAAAGTAGAAGGTCAGGATGATTTACAACGCATTATCATTAAATAAGGTTTAAGTTTAGACCATACAATACACATTTATTGCAAAGAGG
>CAYVSF010000333.1:0-4032 GCA_964453775.1 uncultured Bacteroidales bacterium | reverse complement strand
ATGTTCCTTTCATTCACTGCCTTTTGGTTTAAAAACCATCAAAAGCAGTCTGAGATTCAGCGACAAAAATTGCAGAGCGAGCTTCATATGTTAAAATATCAAATCAACCCACACTTTCTTTTCAATACCCTAAACAATATTTATACATTGGTTTACAAAAAATCGGAAAAAGCGCCAGAGGCTGTTTTAAAGCTGAGCAATATTATGCGCTATATGATTTATGAAACCAATACCGAATATGTTGACCTGAAAAAGGAGCTGGATTATTTGCACTACTTTATCGATTTGCAAAAACTCCGTGTGAAAGATGTTTCAGGGATTCAATATCTTGTAATCGGGAATCCGGAAGGAAAAAAAATTATTCCCATGCTTATTATTCCTTTTGTGGAGAATGCGTTTAAGCATAGTGCTGCAAGTGAATCGAATCCACAAATTGATATCAGAATTGAGATCGCAGAGAGCAACCTGAAATTTAAAATCAGAAATAATACAGGTTTGAGAAAAGTTAAAAGCGATTCACACAGTGGGATTGGGCTGGAAAATGTTAAGAAGAGACTGGAATTGATATACCCGCAAAAGCATCAGTTGAAGATTATGAATGAAAAGGATTCATTTACAGTAGATTTAAGTATTTTTGATCTAAGAACAATTTAACCCGATGGTATGAAAATTACTTGTATTGCAATAGATGATGAACCTCTGGCCCTGGAGATTATTGAGGATTATATCAGTAAGCTTTCTTATTTGGAACACAAAGCATCTTTTGGAAATTCTATGGAAGCCCTCAATTATTTAAAGGAGAATAAGGTGGATTTGTTGTTATTGGATATTCAGATGCCAGACCTAACGGGGATACAACTTGCCCAGGTCCTGGACGATGCTCCTGCCATAATATTTACCACGGCTTATGACAATTATGCTGTAAAAAGCTATGAATTAGAGGCTGTGGATTATCTTCTAAAACCCATCGAATTTGAGCGGTTTTTGCAGGCCACGGAAAAGGTTTATAAAATGCTTAAACCTCAGCTTGAAGAGGGAGATAAACCTCAGGTTGGTAGGATGCTTCAGGAAAGGGAAACACCCTCGTTTTTATTTGTAAAGACCGAGCATCGCATGGAGAAAGTTTTTCTGGATGATATTTTATATGTGGAAGGCATGAAAAATTACTTGCGAATTGTTGGGCGCGATCAAAAAATTATGACCCTATTGAGTTTTCGAAAAATGGAAGAAATGTTGCCAGAAAATAATTTTATCCGGGTACATAAATCTTTTATTGTAGCCATTGACAAGATTGAAAACATTGAGCGAAATCGAATTAAAATTGGAGAAAAGCGGATACCGGTTGGAGAATCTTATAAACATGGTTTTTATTATCGCTTACAGGATTCTACGCTTCTATAGCCATCTTTTTCGTTTCATAATTAAAAGCAATACAATTACGACAACTGCCATTGCACCAAGCAATACCGGGTAACCGTAATGCCATGAAAGTTCGGGCATATATTCGAAGTTCATGCCATAAATACCCACCAGGAAGGTGAGGGGGATAAACAAGCTGGCAATGACGGTAAGGGTTTTCATCACCTGGTTCATTTGATTATTCAAATTGCTATTATTCATTTCCACCAGGTTATTTTGCAGCTCTTTGTAGGATTCTGTAAGTTCATTCAGGTGAATTAGGTGATCATAAATATCTCTGAAGTATAGCTGGGTGTTTTCGCTGATAAAATCAGAATAAGTTTCTTTTACGAAAGGTTGAAGCGTTTTCATGAGTGCACTCAATTGACGTCTTATAAACATCAGGGTGTTTCGTAATTCATGTATTTCACTCAGATAGTCTTTGTTGGCTTTTCCTAACAACTTATCTTCTATCTCTTCAAACTCTTGGCGAATATTTTCTATGGCAATAAAATAGTTGTCTACAATTGCATCTATCAGCTGGTATAGCAAATAGTCCGCTCCCTTCGCGCGAATTTTTCCCTGCTTTTCTTCCAGTCTTTTTTGAATAGCAGCCAGGGAGCTTAGCGGTTTGTCCTGAAAGCTAATCAGGGTATTTTCTATCAGGATAAGACTCACCGGACTGTAAATCAGTCCATTTTCTTTGTCAAACTTTAAACTTTTTAGTGTAACAAATAGTTTATTATCTGTAATTTCTGATTTTGGTAAGTGCTCTGTATTTAGGATATCTTCCAATACAAGCGGATGAACAGAAAATCTTTTCCCCAAAGAGCTGATTTGCCCGGTGTCGTGCAATGATTTCACTTGTATCCAATGCTTGTACTGATCCTTCAATGTAAGATTTTCAATATCTTCTACCGAGGATAGCTGAATGTCATCTTCAAGGTAGGAGAGAAGCGATATTTCGGCTTTTGTTGTTTTGGGTTCCCCTGTATAATCAAGGCTACCTGGCAATTTGCCTGCTTTTTTATGAAAAAATACAGGAACGTTAATGAAGCGATATGTTGTTTTTTTATTGTTCATTTTTTTTGATTACTACCGTTCTGTACGGGTAGGGAATTTCTATTCCCTCTTCATCGAAGCGCTTTTTTAGAATCTTGTATAAATCTGTTTTAAGAACAAAACCCTTTCCGCTGTCTTCTGTCCACACCCATGCTCTAAGGTTTATGGATGACTCTCCAAAGCCCAAAACGCGCACGATAACCTGAGGGACTTCATTTTCGATATCCTCTTTGCTTCGGTTGTCAATGCAATTGGGGTGTTTTAACGCTTCTTCCTGTAAAATTTTCATTGCTTTATCCATATTAGAATCATAGCTGATCCCCACTTCCACGAAGTTGCAAATTTTATTTTCCAGGATATTGGAGTTTACAATTGTTTCGGCGCTAATGACAGAATTGGGAACAATGATGCGTCTGTTCTCAAAATTTCTGATGACGGTGTGCCTTAAGGTTATATCTTCTACTATACCTGCATGCAGTTCGCCAATTTTGATAAAATCATTGACCCTGAATGGTTGAAAGATGACTATAAAAATACCACTAACAATATTGGAAAAAGCCTGTTGGGAAGCAAAAGCCAAAACAGC
Source organism: uncultured Bacteroidales bacterium (assembly GCA_964453775.1). Taxonomy (GTDB): domain Bacteria; phylum Bacteroidota; class Bacteroidia; order Bacteroidales; family UBA12077; genus CAYVSF01. Next base: position 986 of record CAYVSF010000333.1, on the reverse strand, counting down.
TGTTATAATTCCTGCTCCGGCAGTCAGGGTTAATCCCAGTGTTTTTAATTCAGGAATCATCACAAATATTACAATCAATGCAGCCAGGAAAATAATAAAGCTTACCGCATTCTTTATAAAATTAAACTTGGTGTAATCCACATTGAGATTTTTTGAGGAACGCTTGATAAAGCGGTTCATGGTGAAGCGGATAAGTTTGGCCAGTATAAATGCCAGTGTAAATGTTACAACCACCAGGAGTGTGTACTTAAAGGAATTGCTTTGAAGAAAGTCTTCCATAATTTTATAAATTGATGCCTTTAATATTTTTAAAAAGCTCTACTGCATAAAGATCGGTCATTCCCGACACAAAATCAACCACTGATTGAACTCTTTCATAGGTACCGGCACTTTCAGTTTTATACTGTTCGGGAAGGAGGGTGAGAAGCTTTTTACTGTACTTTTCACGGGGAGAGAAAACAGCCGATATAAACTCTTCAAGCAGGGTTCCAATTACCTTAAATCCGGTTAGTTCAATTTTTACTACTGATGGATGTTGGTAGATTTTTTCAATGGCTGTTTTTTGGCAAATAGTAAATGCTTTTTGTGCTGTTTCCGATAGGTGATCCATAAGTCCTCCTTTGAATTTCCCATTCAATATTTCATGCTGATTTTGCAGAAAAACCAGACTTACCTCATTCACCAGGGTATTGATTACTGAAGCCCTTAAGAAGGCGATTCGCTCATTGGTATCTGAGACCTGCTGATGAACAGTTGCCAGTTTTTTATGAAATCCAGAATATTCGTTTTTGGGGAAGAAATTTAAGAACAGATCTGTAGTTTCTGTCGTAGAAAGGATCGACAGCTTATGCGCGTCTTCAATATCCATAATTTCATAGCAGATATCGTCAGCAGCCTCTACCAGGAATACCAAAGGGTGCCTCGAGTAGGAAGCAGACTGCTGGCTTTCCCTCAGCAGTTTTAGTTCCTCACTTATTTTGATAAAA
>CAYVSF010000332.1:0-4050 GCA_964453775.1 uncultured Bacteroidales bacterium | reverse complement strand
ACAATAAAGGACCAAGAGGTGTTCAAATGATAACCAAAAAACAACTACTACAAGACGAAGTGCCTGTTCTCAAAAATGGAGCCCCTAAGCATCAGGCCACTCAATATTGTGCAGGATCCTGATCGCAGCCGGCTGGGCATCCTTCCGGCCATGGCCTATAACTATTACAATGGATTCATGTTAGGCGGCTATCTGCATACGCCCTTTTTCCCTCCCGGTAAAGCCAGCCTCGACCTGGCACCCATGTATTCCTTCAACAATGGAAATCTGGCAGGAATGGGACGGTTCTACCTTCAACTCTACCGGGGAGACAGCTACCTGCAAAAAATACAGTTTAGAGCAGGTGCCCGACAATTTTCCTACGGAAACAGCGGAGGTGCGAACTGGCAGCGTTTTGACCTGGGATTGGATTTCCGCTTCCGTAAAATAAATCAGAATAAAGAAGGATTAATAAGAGCTGAATATATCAGAACAAAAGATGCCTGGCAAGCCAATAAAATGGTGGATTATTACAGAATTACCGGTAATCACATGCTGAATGATTTCTTTTTAAGCCATAAAGCAAACACCCAATTGGAATTTACCGAAGATTTCTCCAAAGCCAGCATCGATCTGACTATTGATAAAAGATTTATGAGAGGATACAGAATAAGTATGCGGGTCTTCGCGGGAATATTCATGCATAACAAGGAAAACAATGCATTACCGATCAATTACCAGTTCGGTATTAGCGGCGGGACAGGATTAACAGACTATAGCTATGATAATATTTACCTGGGCAGGTTTGAATCTCCTGTCACCAGCAATTATCAGCAATTCTTTTCACAACAATTTAACATAACAAATGGTGGTTTTGCCGTATTTACACCCTTTTCAAGTTCAAAAGGAATTCTTGCAGTTAACCTGGCCAGCGCTATTCCCAAAATAAACACACACACGCTCCAGCTTTATGCCAATGCTGCTTACCTGCACGAACCGGTTGACTTTGGATATAAGATGCATGATATCTACTATGAAGCCGGTGTTAAGCTGGATATGGGAGGTTTTGCAAAACTGTTCTTCCCTATTCTGATGAGTGAAGGTATGCTGGAATATACAAAGGATATTACCGAAAATTACTGGCAACGTATACGGTTTACAATTCGCCTGGAAGAGCTGAAGCCAAGAGAGATTTTGCCATTCTAAAATTTAAATGGGGAACTATTTGCGCTTGTTAAGAATTTCATCCAGGTAAAGATCAATGGTGGCTTGATCTTCCACAAGCCGGATTCTTTCAATCTGGACATTCTCCGGATTAAACCAAATTTCTGCATAAAAAGCCTCAAGGGCATACAGGTTGACTAATTTCCCCTCTTCCAACCTTCTCCCTGCCAGCGTTCCTTTGCCAATAAGCAAGGCCGCTTTCTCCCCATCGGGCATACGTTTAAATCGTTCGATATCCATGTTTTTTCCTTTTAAACAAGCATCCTAAAGAAAGGTTCAAAACACAATCATCAGACCAACCCCTGTCCTTCCCTAACGGACAGGCATAAATCAACACACATATAAAAATTTAAATGTTTGCATGTTTGCTTTTTATAGGTTGATACCCGTCGTATGTCGATACCGCTTTTGAAGGCTGTAATCTTTTTATAAATTGTGTTGCTTTATAAACCTAAACCCCTAAATAATAATTAATTATGAAAAAATCTTTATTTAGTCTGGTGATTGGCCTGACTGTACTTCTATGTTCAGCAGGAGCCAATGCCCAGAATTGGAAAACGCTTGATGGTGAAAAATCAAGCATTGAGACCAACATTAATTTACGCTCTTCTTCGGAAAGTGAAATGCTTCTTGAATTCGACTTTAATGCTTATGCGCTCGAACCGGTAACGACTCCAAAAGGGGTCTCTAAGCTCATCAATATCCCCGGATGTAGCCGTACCAAAGTAAAAGGAGCTCCCGATCTTCCAAAAATTTCACAGGCCGTGATGATTCCGGATGTGGCAGACATGAAACTGGAAGTAATCAAGAGTCGCTACATTGAGATTGAAGGCGTAGATATTGCCCCTTCAAAGGGTGTAATTACCAGGGATAAGGATCCTGCAAGCATTCCTTATGAATATGGAGAGGTGTATACGAAAGATGCATTCTATCCTTCCCAACTGGCAAGTGCCAATGATCCTTACATTATCAGAAATGTACGCGGACAAAGTATCATCGCCTACCCGGTACAGTACAACCCGGTAAGCAAAACACTCAGGATTTATACCAAGATGACAGTGAAGTTAACCGCTTCAGGCAAAAAAGGTGTGAATCCACTGAAAGAAAACATGGCCGTTAAAAATGATGCTGTTTTCAATAAGGTTTTAACCAACCACTTCATAAATTACAAACCTTCTTCGGCTAAATACACCCCCATTAGTGAAGATGGAAAGAAAATGCTGATTGTTGCATACAGCAGCTACGTGGATGAAATGGAAGCTTTCAAAAGCTGGAAAGAGTCCATTGGATACACCGTAAATCTTGTAGATTACTCTACTATAGGAAGTTCTTCTGCTTTAAAAACTTACATTCAAAACCAGTACGACCAAAATGGCATTAGCTATGTAATTATAGCAGGTGACCATGCCCAGGTTCCTACTTCCAGCACCAGCGCAGGTGATTCCGATAACAATTACGGCTACACCTCCGGTAATGACCATTACCTGGATCTATTCGTAGGACGTTTTTCTGCTGAAACCAGCGCCCAGCTGCAAACACAAATCGACAGAACCATCTACTATGAAAGAGATGTTAGTTCAACAGCCAGCTTCTTCCAAAAAGGTGTTGGTATCGCTTCCAATGAAGGTACCGGCGGCGGTGGAGACGATAACGAAAGCGATGAGCAGCACATGAACAACATTGAATACGACCTGGAAGGATATGGATACACTATGGATCGCGTATACCAGGACGGTGGGAGTGCCTCTCAACTGACTTCAGACCTGAATGATGGACGGGGTATCATTAACTATGTGGGACACGGAAGCAGCACTTCATGGGCTTCGATGTATTACAGCCAGTCGGACGTGAATGGCCTCGCCAATGACAATAAACTTCCTTTTGTTATTTCTGTAGCTTGTGTGGTAGGTGACTTCACCAGCCAGACCTGCTTCGCCGAAACATGGTTGCGTGCAACCAACAACGGAAACCCCACGGGAGCTATCGTTTTCTGCGGATCAACCATTAACCAGTCATGGGCTTCTCCCATGTGTGCACAGGACGAAATGAACGATCTGCTTGTGGCCAACAGCTACATCAACTATGGTGGAATGTTCGTAAACGGAATGTTCCAGATGATTGACGAATATGGTAGCGATGGCGAAAATATGGCCGATACCTGGACCATTTTTGGCGACCCTTCTGTTCAAATGAGAACACCGGGACACCCCGATGGTCCAAATGGTGGTGTGGTAAACCCACCGGTTGCTGACTTCACAGCTTCTGCAACAACTATTCAGGAAGGAGAATCGGTAAGTTTTACAAGTACATCCAGCAACAGTCCCATCGACTATTCCTGGAGCTTTGAAGGTGGCGATCCTTCAACAAGCACTGCTTCAAGCCCATCTGTTACATACGCAACCGCAGGAACTTATGATGTAAGCCTTTCGGTTAGTAATTCAGCAGGTAGCGACTCGGAAAGCAAAACCAATTTCATTACGGTTGAAGAATATGTACCAAGCTATTGTGCTTCTACCGGACAGGATGCCAGCTATGAATGGATTTCCAATGTAGAAATTGGCAGCTTTAGCTACGGCAGCGGCAGCGATGGCGGATATGCCGATTATACAGCACAAACCATTACTTTAGGTGCCGGAAATACGGTGAATGTAAACCTTACACCCGGATTTGGAAGCAGTACCTACGAAGAATACTGGAAAATCTGGATCGACTACAACAATGATAAAGATTTTGATGATGCCGGTGAAGAGGTGTTTAGCGGTAATGGAAGTTCTGCTGTAAGTGGCAGCTTTACTGTAAACAGTGGCGCAACTGGTACCACCCGCATGCGTGTAACCATGAAATACA
>CAYVSF010000331.1:2265-4073 GCA_964453775.1 uncultured Bacteroidales bacterium | reverse complement strand
CATGCTTATAAGACTTCAGAACACTTATTGTCGAATAACCAACATTGCCGGTAGCTCCTGTTATTAAAACACGAATCATAATAGAGCTATCTGTTTCATCAAACAAAAGTAAAGAAAAAATTACTGATACGAAGTTCTCCTATAGTTATACTTATGCATTCAAAATAATTCGTAAATATTTACTTTTTAAATAAACGGTTAAGTAATTTATCTGTCCAAATAAATACCTTTGTAAACTTTTTGTTCAATTTTCTGTTTAAAGAACCAAAACAAAACTTAATCAAACTTAAATGAATGAAAAAAGAAGCATTGAGAATTGAGACATTGATCTTATTATATAGCATTATAGAAACAGCGCTTTAAAATAAAACGAATTATAGGATATAACAAAGCATATTGAAATGAAACAAATTGACAGGAGAATCGTTATTGTTGCCGCTTTTATTTTCATTGTAGGTTTGGCTTATGGAATCATGAGATTTTTAATTGCCCAGAAAGAAGAACCACCCATGAGACAAGCTGTTGAAGTTAAACGCTATGTGCAGACAGAAAAAGTTGTATATGAAAATATAGTTTCCCCGGTAGCAGCACCGGGCAGGGTTCAATCCATTGAAGCCATTGATATTGTGGCCGAAGCTTCGGGTAAAATAATTGTTCCCGGAGTTCCTTTAAGGAAAGGGAGCCGCTTTAATAAAGGTGATGTTTTGCTTACCATCTACCCTGATGAGGCAGCTTTGGCATTAAAAGCAAGAAAGAGCCAATTTCTCAACAGTCTTGCAAATCTCCTGCCGGATATTGCCATCGATTTTAAAAACCATAAAGTGCAATTTGATGCCTTTTTCGCTGCCATTGATTTGGATAAACCTTTGCCCACCTTCCCGGAAGTAAAGGATGAAAAGCTCAAAACTTTTTTAGCCAGCCGAAACATTTTAAGTGAATACTACAGCATCCTTAAAGAGGAATTGCAACTAAAGCGACACACTATTCATGCACCTTTTAACGGTACTTATTCGGATGTATACATGCAGGAAGGAGCTTATACCAACATGGGCGGCCGGATTGCACATGCCATTCGAACAGATATCCTCGAAATGGAAGTGCCGCTTGAACGATTCGATGCAGAATGGGTAAAGAGAGGGGATCCCGTAAAACTCATTTCTGATACCCGGAATCTCTCCTGGTCGGGCAGCGTAGCCAGAAAAAGTCAGTTTGTGGATCCGAACACGCAATCGCAAAATGTTTACGTGCGGGTACAAAACCTTAAAAACGCCCTCCTTTCGGGTGAATACTTGCGGGCTGTTTTCGAAGGCCACCCCATAGAAAATGTAATGGAGATTCCCAGGAATACTGTATTCAATACTGATGAAGTATTTGTGGTGGTGGATAGCCGACTGGAAAAACAGACCATCAATATTATAAAAGTGAATGAGAGAACGCTCATTTTCAATGGAATTGAAGAAGGGACTACACTTGTTATGCAGCCACTGATAAATGTTACTGAAGGCACACTGGTAGTGACAGAAAGAGAAGATGCCGAAGCCCAAAAAATGAAGAAAGCAAAGAATAAGAAGGAATAACAGTTTAAGGAAAAGATTATGCGTAAGCTCATTGAAAGATTTGTTGAATACCCGGTATATGCTAACCTCTTAATTGCTTTTGTCATTCTTGCCGGAGGCTACAGTTTAATGTCGATGCACAAAGCGTTCTTCCCGGAAACAGAAAGCCGGTATATCAGCATTTCTGTGTTTTATCCCGGAGCCTCTCCTGTTGAGATGGAAGAAGGGGTCACAACAAGAATAGAAGAAGCC
>CAYVSF010000331.1:0-2255 GCA_964453775.1 uncultured Bacteroidales bacterium | reverse complement strand
ATACGAGGAATTATAGGTATCAAAGAGATTACCTCCACATCTGTGGAAAACTCTTCCAGGGTATCTATCGAGACTACAGGAGAATATCCTATCGACGAGGTGTTGATGGAAGTTAAAAATGCCGTGGACGGGATTTCTTCCCTACCCTCCGCAGCAGAAAGACCCATTGTGGCCAAAAGACGATCCCGTGCTCCCGGGGTTAGAATGTCATTAATTCCCGTGGAAGGTGCCGAGGTAGATTTAATGGGACTTAAACAACACGCCCAGCGGATTGAAGAAGATCTTTATGCATCCGGGGTGATGAGCCAGATTTCCCTATCGGGATTTCCTCCGCCTGAATTGTCGGTAGAGGTAAAAGAAGAACAACTCCTTCGCTACAACATTACTTTTGACCAAATTATAGCTGCCATTCAACGCAACAACCAGGATGTGTCAGGAGGGCAGATCAAATCTGAGGAGGAAGAACTGCTCATCCGCTTACGCTCGCGCAGCACCGATCCCAATAAAATTGGCAACATTATCATCCGGGGACAGGAAGATGGCGGGTACATTCGCATTAGAGATGTTGCCGAAGTAAAAAAGAAATTTGCCGATACCTCTTTCGAAAGCTGGGTCAATGGGAAAAACGCTGTTTCTATCAATATTGAGAAGTTGCCTTCCGAGGATCTTGACGAAATTACAGAGTTTACGCGCAATTATATTAAAGAGTTCAATGCTAAAAATCAAGGTGTTCAACTGGAAATATCCAGAGCTTTTCTTGATATTCTGGAAAGCAGACTGGATTTGTTAACCAGGAATGGTTTAATAGGATTGATACTGGTTATTCTGTCATTATCGATTTTTCTTAGCATACGCCTCTCTTTTTGGGTTTCATTTGGAATCCCATTTAGCTTTCTGGCCATGTTTATACTGGCCAATTTTGTAGGAATTACCATTAATATGATGTCACTCTTTGGAATGATTCTCGTTATTGGTATCCTTGTAGACGATGGTATTGTAATTGCAGAAAATATTTACCTCCATTTTGAAAAAGGAAAGACCCCCATGCGGGCAGCAGTAGATGGAGCAATGGAGGTTTACCCGGCGGTCCTAACATCCATTGCCACAACTATCGTTGCCTTTGCACCATTGCTATTTCTTTCCGGTACACGGATGGAAATGATGATGCACATGGCCATTGTTGTTATTGGAAGTCTGTTTTTCTCACTTTTTGAAGCCTTTTTCATTCTCCCTGCTCACCTTAGCAGTCCGAGAGTACTTTCAAAGAAAAGCCTGGAAGCTAAAAAGAAAGGGATTAAAAAATATTTTGAAAATTTCATTGTCTGGTTAAGAGAAAATATTTACCACTATATGCTCTACTGGTTATTAAAATGGCGCATTATAGTTGTGGGGATTCCCATTGCACTTATTTTAATAACTGCAGGACTCTATTTCGGCGGACATATAAAAAATACCTTTTTCCCCATGGTCGATTTCGATAGCTTCGAGTTGAATATAGCCTTCACACCTGGTGACGGGGAAAAACAGACCAAAGAATACCTGCGCCGGTTCGAACAGTCGATTTGGAAAGTTGGTGATGAACTGACCGAAGAGTACGGTCTGGAAGAGAATATCATTGAGCGGGTACAATCCACGGTAGGATATGGATTCAGCGGACAGGAATCGGGAGCACATGCAGGAAACATACGCGTTTACCCAATCGACCTGGAAGGCATTGATTTAAGTGGGTATGCCATTGCCAATATGGTGCGCCAGGAAATCGGACCGGTTCCGGAAGCAAGAAAATACACTGTTGGCGGCAGAAGCCGCTGGGGGTCACCGGTTTCCATCAGTCTGATGTCGATTAATTTGCAGGAACTGAACGAAGCCAAGGATTATCTTATGAACCGGCTTTCTGAATTGCCCCAGCTGAAGGACATTAACGAGAATGTTGCGCTTGGGAAACAAGAGGTGCGTCTTAATCTCAAGCCCAAAGCCTATTTTCTGGGTTTGGATGAAGCTACCATTGCCCGTCAGGTGCGGCAGGGTTTCTATGGCGGACAGGCACAGCGCCTGCAAGAAGGCAGAGACGAATTGCGTGTGTGGGTGCGCTACCCCAAAGAGGACCGATTAACCCTGGGACAAATGGAGAAAATGAAAATTAAAACCGCAGGAGGCGTTTATCCACTTTCCGAGTTGGCCGACTATCACATGGAAAGAGGGCCCGTTGCGATTAATCGATACAATGGCTCAAGAGAAATACGGGTGGAAGCAGA
>CAYVSF010000330.1:0-4100 GCA_964453775.1 uncultured Bacteroidales bacterium | reverse complement strand
TCTACAGTTCCTTTCCTTTCAATTACTCCTCCAACGAGTAACATTGCCTCTGCAAGAGATGTTTTGCCGGAACGCGCATTCCCAAGCAAAGCAACATTCTTTATCTGATTCGTTTGGTAGTTTTTCATATGATTTAGTATGTTTTTAATGAATAATAATTATTGATATTTTTTGCAGTCTTTCAACGGTTTCAAATAGAGCCACATATGAAATGGTGTCAAAAATAGTAAATTTTCTTTAAGTTTCAATAGGCTGCAATGTATATTATTTATATCTGGCAAAGGAATTTGTTTAGGCACCCATCTTGTTGCTAATCAGCTCATAAAGAGCAACAGACTCTCAGTGTTCATTCTTTAATTTATACCTTAATATAAATTGAATAAGATTCTTATACTTTTTTCTACGATACGGTGAAAGATATAAAAAATAAAAATTTAGGGTTTGGATTAATTCTAACAAAAAGATTTTTAAATAATAAGGATTTTGGGGCTTTCATTTTTGTGATTGTCTAAAAGATGTTTTAATTTTGCGGCATTTTCCGGCAATACTCCGGCTAGTTGAAAAGACTAATTATCAGACATTTTATTGTCGCAAAGGGAGTTTCGGGCATTTAGCAAAATGCTGAGAAAGTGGCGGTGTCTGCCGAAATAAATTGCAAATAATTGTGGATTTTAAAAAAAAAGAATACCTTTGCGAACCGATTTTGTAAATTTTAATTAAATAGTTGTATATATGCCAACAATACAGCAGCTAGTAAGGAAAGGCAGAAAAGAGATAGTAGAGAAGAAGAAAGCTCCGGCCTTAGATGCATGCCCGCAAAGACGCGGGGTTTGCACGCGGGTTTATACCACAACCCCAAAGAAACCTAACTCAGCAATGCGTAAAGTAGCCAGGGTGCGTCTGACAAACGGTAAAGAAGTAAACGCGTACATTCCGGGTGAAGGACACAATTTGCAAGAGCACTCTATCGTGTTAATACGAGGAGGAAGAGTAAAAGATCTTCCTGGTGTTCGTTATCACCTGATTCGCGGTGCATTGGATGCCAGTGGTGTTGAGGGAAGAACGCAGCGTCGTTCAAAATATGGAACGAAAAAGCCAAAAAATTAATCTAATCAAAGTGTCTTGAAGAGATGAGAAAATCAAAACCAAAACAGAGAATAATTCTTCCAGATCCAAGGTATAACGATCAGCTCGTTACACGTTTTGTGAATGATTTGATGATGAGCGGAAAGAAGAATTTAGCATATCAGATTTTTTACGGAGCACTTGATACTGTTGAGCAGAAAAAACCAGACAAAGAAAAGTCTGCTCTTGAAATCTGGAAAAAAGCATTGGAAAATGTTACTCCACAGGTGGAGGTAAAAAGCCGCAGGATAGGTGGTGCTACATTCCAGGTACCCATGGAAGTTTCTCCGAAGAGAAAAACAGCGATTAGTATCCGTAATATGATCAAATTTGCTCGTCAGCGCGCGGGTAATAATATGTCGGATAAACTAGCGCAGGAAATTATTGCCGCATTTAAAGAAGAAGGTGGGGCATTTAAGAAAAAAGAAGAGACGCACAGAATGGCAGATGCCAATAAAGCTTTCGCACATTTTAGATTTTAAATAAGAAAAGGGTAGGGTAATACTGAAATGAGTAAGGATTTAAGAAATACCAGGAACATCGGGATTATGGCCCACATTGATGCGGGTAAAACAACGACTACAGAGCGTATCTTGTTTTACACGGGTATTACGCATCGTATGGGAGAGGTACATGATGGTGCCGCTACGATGGACTGGATGGTGCAGGAACAAGAGCGGGGAATTACAATTACTTCCGCAGCAACTACAACGTATTGGAAATACCAGGATGAGGACTATAAGATTAACATTATTGATACTCCGGGACACGTTGATTTCACCGTTGAGGTAGAACGTTCTTTGAGAGTTTTGGATGGAGCTATAGCTGTTTTTTGTGCAGTTGGTGGTGTGGAGCCGCAGTCTGAAACTGTTTGGCGCCAAGCCGATAAATATGGAGTACCTAAGTTGGCTTTTGTAAATAAAATGGACCGTTCTGGTGCCGATTTTTACAACGTTGTATCACAAATTGAGGATCGCTTAAAAGCGAATCCGGTACCCATACAAATTCCAATCGGCGCGGAAGAGAATTTTAAAGGCGTAATTGATCTTATAGAAAACAAGGCCGTAATTTGGTATGATGACGAAACAATGGGTACCAATTACGAGTTGACAGATATACCTGAAGAGTATAAGCAAGAGGCAGAAGAGTGGAGAGGTAAACTCATTGAAGCAGTTGCTGAACATGATGATGAACTGCTGGAGCGCTACTTCGAAGATCCCGACTCAATTACGAAAGAACAAATGTTAGAAGTGATCCGCAAAGCTACAATCAGTATGACGATTGTTCCTGTCCTTTGCGGTTCTGCATTTAAAAACAAAGGAGTTCAGCGCCTGTTGGATTCCATTACGGCTTTCCTTCCAAGTCCACTGGATATTGGTTCTACACATGGAAAGCATCCAAAAACAGAAGAAGAAATTGAAAGAAAGCCAGATAACAAGCAACCTTTAGCAGCTCTGGCTTTTAAAATAGCTACCGATCCTTACGTGGGACGTCTTGCTTTTATGCGTGTTTATTCCGGACAGATTAAAGCTGGTTCTTATGTGATGAACATGCGTACAGGTAAGAAAGAGAGAATATCAAGGCTTTACCAGATGCATGCCAATAAGCAGAATCCAAAAGATGTTATTGGTGCTGGTGATATCTGCGCAGCTGTTGGTTTTAAGGATCTTAGAACCGGTGATACACTCGTGGATGAAAAGCATCCGATTTTACTTGAATCGATTGAGTTCCCCGAGCCAGTGATTGGTGTTGCTATCGAACCAAAAACCCAAAAAGATTTAGATAAGTTGAATCTTGCGCTCATGAAACTGGCAGAAGAGGATCCAACATTTACGGTTAAATCCGACGATGATAGTGGTCAGACTGTTATTAGTGGAATGGGCGAGTTGCACCTTGAGATTATTATGGATCGTTTGCAACGCGAATTCAAGGTGGAAGCAAATGAAGGTACACCCCAGGTGGCCTATAAGGAAGATATTACAAAAGCTGTTGAACATCGTGAAGTGTTCAAAAAGCAGTCTGGTGGTAGAGGTAAATTCGCCGATATTTCTGTTCGCATAGAGCCAGGAGATGAAGAGAAGAAGGGACTTGAATTTGTGGATAAGATTAAAGGTGGAAATGTGCCAAAGGAATTTATTCCTGCTGTACAGAAAGGTTTTGAAGAGGCCATGTATAATGGTGTTTTGGCCGGATACCCACTGGAAAGATTAAAAGTTACCCTTCTGGATGGTTCATACCATGATGTTGATTCAGATGCATTGTCTTTCGAAATTGCAGCTAAAGCCGCATTTAAAGCAGCTTGTGTTAAAGCAAAACCTGTAATTCTCGAGCCTATTATGCATGCAGAAGTAGTTACTCCGGAAGAGTATATGGGAGATATTATTGCCGACTTTAACAAGCGTCGTGGTAAAGTAGAAGGCATGGAAAACCGCGGAGGTGCACGTGTGGTGAAAGCCAAAGTGCCTCTAGCAGAAAAATTTGGTTATGTAACTGTACTTCGTACGCTAACCTCGGGCCGAGCAACTTCAACGATGGAGTTCTCGCATTATGAAGAGGTGCCAAAAAATATCTCTAAAGAGATTGTGGAGAAAGCAAAAGGTAAAACTGAACTTGTTTAATTGAAATAATAATGAGCCAGAAGATTAGAATTAAATTAAAGTCCTACGATCATAATTTGGTAGATAAATCTGCCGAGAAAATCGTAAAGACAGTTAAGTCCACTGGAGCTGTTGTAAGTGGTCCTATACCCCTGCCAACACACCGCAGGGTTTTTACCGTATTGCGCTCGCCTTTCGTAAATAAAAAAGCGCGGGAGCAATTTCAGTTAAGCTCTTATAAGCGGTTGATGGATATTTATAGTTCCACACCAAAAACTATCGATGCTTTGATGAAGCTCGAATTACCCAGTGGAGTAGAAGTAGAAATTAAAGTGTAATTGTAAAAAAAAGGTAAAATGCCAGGTTTAATTGGAAAAA
>CAYVSF010000329.1:0-4103 GCA_964453775.1 uncultured Bacteroidales bacterium | reverse complement strand
TTAAAGTTTGAGTTTGAAAATCATATTGAGGTTAAAGATGATAAAGATAAGATGCCTCCTGTAACATTATTTTCGAAAACAAAGATTATACCTATGACTAAATAGATAAAAATGGCCGAAAAATTGTAGTAATTAAAAAACAATTCTTTGCTATGGCGAAGGTTAATGTCCTCCTCTCGTTCTGTACCGGCAAGTAATAGCAATAAACGATGAAAAATATTCATAAACCCTTTGGTTTTATTTTTGCTATGGAATTAATTATATATTGTAAATTTACTAAATCTGGTTGTTTTATCAGGTTTATTATTGACCAAATTTATTTCTTTTTTGATAAAATAGATGGTTTGTGTGATATTAGCAATTAATTTAGCAGATAAACTTCAAAAGAAGATTCTATATTAACGAATATAATTGAGTATTCATTTATAAAACAAATGCTATGAAAAAAACAATTGTGCTTTTACTGATGGCCCTGCTGGGATATTCTGCTGTAGCGCAGAATTATGTGCCTACACAGGAAGAACTGAATAGATTCTATAATTCAACAACATATGTTGTACTAGAGAAGAATCCGATTTCCAGTTATAATTTTAAAATTCAGGAGGCAGTTAAAGAAAACTGGACAATTACAGACTATGAATTTATTTCTCTTGATCAATTTGAGGAACTGAGAAAAGATCCCAAAAATTCATTTCTGATTATGACGCAGGTTGTTTTTGAAGGGGATAAGACAAAAGCCCGCTATGATTTTCTGCAACTTTTGCAAGGAAAGGATGTGTTTCTTTTCGAGGAAATGCCGGAGTTGGTATCGGTTCCACTGGCGTATACGGAAGTTGATGAGGAATACTGGGTGTATAAACTTGAAACGATTGTTCGCTTTATTGAAAATCACATGGAATTGATCAAAAAACGTCCTGAACTTGTGGATGAAAATATATTCAGTTATTATAATGATAATGCAAAGGATGTAAAAACCAAGACCCTCTATATCGTACATGATGAGTTAGAATCGGATGTGAATACCCTTTCCGAGATTAAAGATGTTTATCGTTACCTGGTGAAGATAGTACATCGAGAGGATATTGAAGAGGCCATTAAGAACCGGGATCCTGATGTGGTTTTCCTTCACAAAGTAGGACCCTATGGAACAAGGCTTCGCGCACGTTGTTATAAAATACTTATTGGTGCGAATGATGCCAATTTTTATTATTTCGATTATCATAATATTGTAAAGGGAAGAAAACCGGATGGGTTCCTTAAAAAAGACTTCAAAAAGATTGCCAGGGATCGTTAGTTTGTATAGATAAATGAACTCTACAGCAAAATGGACGAAGAATTATCAGTCTGTCGTAAACAATGGACGACAACATGAACTTATTATCGACCTGCCAGCCATTCAGGGTGGGAGTAATGCGGGGCCTACAGCTTTAGAACTTGCAATTATGGGGTTTTCCGGATGTATTTCTACGGTTTATAAGATCTTGTCCGATAAGATGAAGTTAGCAGTGGATGACCTGGAGGTAGAGGTTGATGCCATTAAAGGCATGGAAACCATCTCGAAAATTGAGGTTGATGTTAAAATTCGTTCCAATGAAAATCCTGCAGAACTGCAAAACTGTTTGGACAGGACTTTGGAGAATTGCCCTGTAAGTGTATTGTTTGAGCGTGCCGGGGTAGACATTCATACCAGTATGAAAGTTGTGAAATAATAAATAGTATTTCTATTATGGAGGTCCTGATGCAAGTTGCTTCAGGGCTTCTTTTATCATTTTGGATAACCCTTATGGCGCCCAGGGAGATATTATAAATGATGAGTAATTCTTCCTAATTATTCTATCTTTGCAAAAAACTATTTTTTTATGTCTAAAGAGAAAGTGTCCGTACCTAAAGGAACCAGGGATTTTTCCCCACAGGAAATGATAAGGCGAAATTATATATTTGATCATATCGAATCGGTTTTTAAACAATTTGGGTACTTGCCCATTGAAACCCCGGCGATGGAGCATTTGTCGACCCTTACCGGGAAATATGGCGATGAAGGTGATAAATTGTTGTTTAAGCTATTGAATTCCGGAGATTTTATGCGTAAGGTGGATTTGCCCGAGGAGCAAAGAAGTGAAAGCTCATTGCTTACACCCTACATTGCAGAGAAAGGCCTTAGGTACGATCTTACTGTTCCTTTTGCAAGGTACGTTGTACAACACAGGAACGATATCAATTTCCCATTCAAACGTTACCAGATTCAACCGGTATGGCGTGCCGATAAACCCCAGAAAGGAAGGTATAGGGAGTTTTACCAGTGTGATGTGGATGTGATTGGAAGTGATTCCCTGCTGAACGAAGCCGAGTTGATGATCATTATCGACCGGGTTTTTCAACTTTTGAATATCAATGTGACGACCAAATTTAATAACCGGAAAATCTTAAGCGGAATTGCCGAAGCACTGGGCATACAGGATAAATTTACCGAGATGACCGTTGTCATTGATAAGCTGGATAAGATTGGACTTGAAAAGGTTTGTTCAGAACTGGAAGCCAGGGGTATTGATGGAAAAGCAATTGAATCGCTTAAAGAAATCTTAACATTTAGAGGTAGCAATGCTCAGAAAATTGATTTCCTGGCTGATACCCTTAAAAATTCCAAAACAGGAACAGAGGGTGTGGAGGAAGTGAAGGCTATTCTTCAATTTGTTGGGCCCATTGACTTTCATTCAGATATCGAACTGGACATTACCCTGGCTCGTGGATTGAACTACTATACGGGTGCCATCTTTGAAGTAAAAGCCCGGGATGTAGAAATAGGAAGTATCTGTGGAGGTGGACGATACGATAATCTTACCGGGGTGTTCGGTATGGAAGATGTTTCAGGGGTAGGCGTATCTTTCGGTGCGGATAGAATTTATGATGTGCTTACACAATTGGATGCTTTTCCAGAGGAGATTACAACTTCAACGCAGGTGCTCTTTGTAAATTTTGGACAGCAAGAACAGGCGTTTTGCTTTCCTGTTGTACAACAATTGAGGGATGAAGGCATCCGGGCAGAAATATATCCACATGCTGCCAAAATGAAAAAGCAGATGAGCTATGCCAATAACAAAAACATCCCGTATGTAGTATTGGTTGGGCAAAATGAAATGATAGAAGGGTTTTTTACCTTGAAAAACATGATAACCGGAGAGCAATCGAGAGCTTCTTTGGATGAAATAAAAGCTTTATTTTAATACCACTATGTGTGTGCTGTATCAGCGATATGTGAATCGAAATTTGCGGCCTGTTATTCTGGCTGGAAGCGATATCCGTTTCCCATGACCAGTGATTTTTTGCGGTTCTGCAATAGATACAGGGCCCCTTAATTGAGGGTTCGCATTTTTGGTAATCAATTAAAATAAAATTTATGAAGAATACACATTATATATCATCAAAAGGGCTTGATTTTGAGACGATAGATCGCATTATTCATGACAAATATGCACTGGCACTCTCGGATGAGGCCACTGAAAAAATAACTCGCTGCAGAGACTATCTGGATCATAAAATGGATGAAAATGATCATCCGATATATGGAATTAACACGGGGTTTGGATCATTATGTAACACCTCTATTTCTGATGAGGATTTGGGAAGTCTGCAAAAAAATCTTGTCATGTCTCATGCATGCGGAAGTGGCGAGGAGGTACCACAGGAGATTGTAAAACTCATGCTGCTTTTGAAGGTTCAATCGCTTTCCTATGGTCATTCGGGTGTTCAGCTGGTAACCGTTCAACGACTGATTGATTTTTTCAACCAGGATGTTCTTCCGCTTGTGTATCAAATGGGGTCGCTTGGTGCCAGTGGCGATTTAGCTCCCCTGGCGCACTTAAGTTTACCTTTCCTTGGAATGGGCTAGGTTTATTATGAGGGTAAAAAACAGGATGCAGAAGTGGTGTTAAAAAAGAATAATTGGGAAGCTATTGAACTGCATTCAAAAGAGGGTCTGGCATTACTTAATGGGACCCAATTTATGGGTGCTTATGCGGTTTGGAGTCTGCTTCATGCCTTTCGTCTGTCTAAATGGGCTGATATCATTGGGGCACTTTCACTGGATGCTTTCGACGGAAGGATAG
>CAYVSF010000328.1:0-4121 GCA_964453775.1 uncultured Bacteroidales bacterium | reverse complement strand
CTTAATTGGGTAACCACCCAACCAGCAAAACCAACATGCAGACTAAAGATCACACTAACGAGAGTTAAGCCTATACGCTTTTTCATAATCAATGATTTTAAAATTTCCATATCAAATGTACAAAAAAAAGCTGCCCCAAGAGGTGCAGCCTTAAATAACTTATTGTATATGGTTGTATGGTTGTATTACATCATACCTGGCATTCCGCCACCCATTCCACCACCTGCAGGCATTGGAGGCTCATCTTCTTCCTCTTCCACCAATACACATTCGGTTGTTAAGAACATACCTGCAATCGATGCTGCATTTTCAATAGCAATACGAGCTACTTTGGTTGGATCGATAACACCTGTTTCTTTCAGGTTTTCATACTTATCGATTCTTGCATTGTAGCCATAGTCATCCTTTCCTTCACGCACTTTCTGAACAATCACAGAACCTTCTTTACCGCTGTTCTCAACGATTTGGCGCAATGGTTCTTCGATGGCACGCTTAATAATTGCAATACCTGTAGTCTCGTCATCATTTTCTCCGCTTAAGTTTTCCAATTCTTTGATTGCGCGGATATATGCGACACCACCACCGGGGATTATTCCTTCTTCAACAGCTGCACGGGTTGCACTTAACGCATCCTCAACGCGATCTTTTTTCTCTTTCAGCTCAACTTCTGAAGCAGCTCCTACGTAAAGTACTGCTACTCCACCGGCTAATTTAGCCAAACGCTCCTGAAGTTTTTCCTTATCATAATCTGAAGTAGAGGCTTCTATCTGAGATTTTATTTGAGAAACACGTGCTTCTATTTGCTCTTTTTCACCAGCTCCATTTACCACTGTTGTATTTTCTTTATCAATAGTGATTTTCTCACTATTTCCAAGCATATCAAGCGTAGCATTCTCAAGCGTTAAGCCTTTATCCTCGGTAATCACAGTTCCGCCGGTAAGAATAGCGATATCTTCCAGCATTTCTTTACGACGATCTCCAAAGCCAGGAGCTTTAACAGCTGCAACTTTTAGTGACCCGCGGATTTTATTTACTACGAGCGTAGCTAATGCTTCTCCCTCAATATCTTCAGCAATAATCATCAACGGACGACCATTCTGGGCTGTCGCTTCAAGAATAGGCATTAAATCTTTCATTGTCGACACCTTCTTGTCTGTAAGGAGAATATAAGGATTATCCAGTACAGCTTCCATTTTTTCGGCATCTGTAACGAAATATGGCGAGATATAACCGCGGTCAAACTGCATACCTTCAACGATATCCACGTGGGTTTCTGTTCCCTTAGCTTCTTCTACGGTAATCACACCTTCATTTTTCACTTTACCCATTGCTTCGGCAATCAGACGACCAATTTCGGCATCATTATTTGCAGAAATCTTCGCAACGGCTTCGATTTTTTCATTGCTTTCGCCCACCTCGGTTGACTGAGATTTCAAGCTTTCAATCACTTTAGCAACAGCTTTGTCAATTCCTCGTTTCAAATCCATTGGGTTGGCACCGGCAGTAACGTTTTTGATCCCAACATTTACAATTGACTGGGCCAAAACAGTAGCAGTAGTTGTACCATCTCCAGCATCATCGTTTGTTTTCGATGCCACTTCTTTCACCATTTGGGCTCCCACATTTTCAAACTTATCTTCAAGTTCGATTTCTTTGGCTACAGTAACACCGTCTTTGGTAATTTGAGGTGCGCCAAATTTCTTTTCAATTACTACATTTCTTCCTTTAGGTCCCAGGGTTACTTTAACTGCGCTTGCAAGTTTATCGATGCCTTTTTTTAGCTGTTCTCTTGCATCAATATCAAATTTTAATTCTTTAGCTGCCATATTTACAACATTTAATTTTTATGATTAATAATTATTTATTTTCTACCAGTAATATGTCATCTTCACGCATGATCAAATACTCTTTATCATCTATGCTGATTTCTGTTCCTCCATATTTAGCATACAAAACAACATCCCCTGCTTTCACGCTAATTGGTTCATCTTTTTTACCATCTCCAACCGCTACAACTGTCCCTTTTTGCGGTTTTTCTTTTGCGGTATCCGGAATGATGATTCCACTGGCTGTTTTCTCTTCAGCTTTGTGGGGTTCAACCAACACCCGGTCTTTTAGTGGTTTATAATTTATACCCGACATATTTCTTAAAATTTTAGGTTTAACATTGAATAGTGTTTAAGCTGATATGCTCTTAACAGAATTTGTGCCAAAGCAAAATTCTGTAATAAATTCATTCAATTTCAATATATGAAAGTGCTTTTTGTCAGTACAACCGCAACGCAAATTACGTAACCTGCTGACTAAAAGAGCGTTTCAAGAATCGCCTTTTCTTAAACCCGAAAACAAAAAAAGTGTCAGCATTTATGACATACTGACACTTTATTATTCTTATCAATTTCTTCTTAGTCCTGACCTTCTGGTTGAGGATTTTGCTCATCAGGTACGGTTGTAGGGAAGGTAGGCATTTGAGTTGGATCAACTGCTTGTTCCACTTGCTCCTGTATTCTGGAGTTTTGTTGATCGCCGCCTCTTGGTACGGTTATACTGGCTAACAGGCTTAATACCAATAAGCCGGTAGCTAATGTCCATGTTGCTTTCTCTAAGAAATCTGCAGTATTTCTAACTCCCATCACCTGGTTTGAAGATGAAAAATTCGCTGCTAATCCGCCTCCTTTTGAATTCTGCACAAGTACAATTAATATCAAAAGAATACTAACAATTACAATCAATACTGATATTAAAACAAACATATTCTTACTATTTTATTGTTGATTTTTTTGTTTTTCGCAAATTTTAATCTGACTCGCAAAGTAAGCACTTTTTTCCGGATTTTTCAAAATTAATTTTTTATAGGCTTTGATAGCCTTATCATAGTAACCCTGAGTCATATATATTTTTGCCAGGCTTTCCGATGTCAAATCTTTAGGCTCTTCTACACTGCCTTTCGAAATATCCGGAACTTCTTTCTTATCCTGCTTCGCCGGGGCAGCTGCTATTTTCTTCTCCAATTTTGGATTCTCTTTAATAAACCTGCTTATGGGATCATTTTCTGATTTTAATTCTGGAACTTCATACGCCTGCAAATCAAAATACTCTTTAGCAGGTTCTTTTTCTTTCTTTTTGTTCTCTTCTTCTGGTGCCTCGGTATCTATCTCAAGTAGAAACTCATTACCACTGGTTCCTTCATTCATCAACTGCTCATCTTCATAGGGTTCATCCAGCTCGATAGAATCGGTTTCTACTTTATTTTTGTCTTCTCTGGATATCCCCTTTTTGTTTCTGTCTACAAAATTTTCCCCTTCATCATCCACAAAATATAAATCCGGTGTTATTTCCAACTCTTCATCTGCTTTCGACTTTGCCCGATCTTTCTGACTGGCAAGTGTAACGCTTATGTTCTCACCCATATGTTCCAGTCCTTCCTTTATTTTGCGTTTAAAAACAGATGGATCGATTTCTTCGTTTTGCTGCTCTTTTAATTTTTCAGGTTTTTCTTCAGCAAGCTCATTTGTAGGTTCCGTTTCCTGCAATGAATCTTCTTGCAGCTCCAGTGGATGAACATGTTGTAGTTGAAAGAACAACTTCTCCCTATCATTAACACAAACAGCTCTTTGGGGTAACTCTTCCTCGAAAAGCGCTGGATTTGTCGATCTCAAATACTTAAGATACAAGATCTGAGCTGTTGAAAAATAGGGATATTTTCTGGTAATATCTTGCAATTCAGCTGCATCCTGCTGATTTAGAGAAGGTGTATTTCTCAATAGTTTTATGAGTTTGTCTTTTTGCATAAATGATTGTTCCTACCAGTTAACAACAGCTTTATTAAAAATATCTTCAATCAATTCTTCTATGATCTCCTCTGACAGTTGCTGTTCAACATCTGAAAGACTTTGATTACTGTCATAATCCCTGTAACGACTAAAAGTAGACTCATAGTCGAACTCCGAATCCTTTTCGTTCGTAAATTCCACTCTTACTGCAATTGTAAGTCGGTTTTGTGCAGCCGTCTCATCTCCCTGAATGGCAACAGGTTGAGTTCTGTAATCGGTAATTTCACCCCGAAAATTCAAATGCCCGTTATCCTCTACCAGGGTAAGGCTGGTCTGCGACAGGAATTT
>CAYVSF010000327.1:0-4146 GCA_964453775.1 uncultured Bacteroidales bacterium | reverse complement strand
GAAATCCAACGCCATTACCATTTCTGCCTTTATCTCGTTGGTTTCCAACTTATGGTTTACCTTTCCTGCAGGAGCGATAGCTATCTGTCCTAATTCTATTCCCATATTTATTTTTCCTGATTGCTGAAGTTCACAATACTTTATTTCAAGGCGCACTAAAGAACCCGTTGTATCAGGGTCAAGATGTTTTTCCTTACTGGTAATTACAAATTCATCTTTTAGCCTGTCGTAGTGCAGGTATCCGGGAGCAACAACAAGCTGTTCATCATTCGGATCCCTTCTTGGAGAAACAAAGGTAGAATAGATATGGGATGAATCGATAGTAATAAAAGAACCGCTATACAAACCAGCTCCATTAATACTTCGTAGATTTTCCTCAAGAGGAATATAAATACTGTCCGGATTGATCTCCGACTCGAAACCAACAAATAAATTGGGAATAAGCGGGCACTTGTACTGCAACTTTACGCCTCCCTCAAAACGCAAGTGTTCTTTATCTGAAAACAAGTGTGTTTCACCCTTAAAATGATATTTTGGACTCAGCAAGAATGAATCAGGTTGTGTGATATCGCCCTGTGCCATCGTTTTAAGGCTAGTATCTACGCGAATATCGCTAAAGTGAATAATTTGCTCATCATCATTTTCATCCAGATAGGTATAATCACCAGTTCCCCGGAAATTATTTCTACCCATCACATTGAGGGAAGCATTGTATATCCGGTGGTATTTGTTTTCCCTGTCGGTAATAAGTTCAGCTTCCCGTAAAGTTTCCATTTTAGCAGTTTCGCCAACCTTTACAAGCTTGTTTTTTGGATAAACATCGGCATCAGCCACACGGAAGAACTCCACCTCTGTAGCCTCTATCATGCTTTCTTTAAGGCTGAATGCAGCTTTTGAAGATGAAAACCGCAAGGAATCCTGGCTCCTGTGTTTTGAAAGATAAAGGGCTCCCGGCAAATTATCATCTTTCAACCGGGCAAGTTCATTGATTTGCTCATCTTCCACCTCTTTTATTTCAGGATCCGAATTAATTTCCAGCTTTTGCTGTTTCATTAACCACTTAAACCTGTCGAGATAACTCACATAAAGGTTCTCTGGGAATTCAGCGAGGGTGTATCCTGCGTTCGCTTTAAAGTCGCCCGTACGCTGACTAAAATCCACATGGACATTTAGGTTATCTGTTTCAAAAGCCATGGCTTCCCTGTCCAATGTTCTGAGGTGGAAATCAGCAGTATCAGAAGTGAAGTCTACCGACTTATAATCGAAATGACTGGACGAAAGCACAGCGCTCTTAAGATCCATAGTACCCTGGCCGGTTAATCCAACAGGCTCTAATGCTAAGCTCCCGCTTAAACGCGTGGAATCATTATACAGGGTAAAGGGGTTATCCGTTTGGCTGGCATGCATAATATCTTCGTAGGGATACCATTTAATATCAATGGCTTCAGCTTTTACCATGGGATACTCTATTCCTGTAGTTCTCTGTGCTATCGTGTATTCACTTGCATGGATCTTTGTGGAATCCGGAAAAAACAGAATATCATCTGCAAGGGCCTTGCTTGAGAGATAGGCCAATTCCCCCTCTCCGCGTAGTCCCTGGTTACTCAAATCAATATCGTCATAGTATTTTCCTTTTCCCTGATAAAGGGGAAAACCATCCTCCGGAGTGGGTCTTACAAAACCCAGCGAATTATCGGGTCGAAGGACCAGTTTTTCTTCGAAGGGAGGAAAGATATCAGATGAAAAAAAAGTTCCGGAAAAATTCAATCCTTCGGAAGTAAAATTATCAAGACTGTCTATGGTAAAAGGTTCCAGCTGAAAATAAAAATCTTCCCGCTTATACACCCCTTGATGTATGGCCACATCATCATAGTAGACAAATGATTCCTCCCGGCTATTGAAAACCGGGTATTCCGGAAAGTTTTTCAAACCTGATTTATTCTGTGGGGCATCGATTTTCAGGTCACCCGTTACCTTTTCTATAGTATTTTGCACCTCAAAAAGCAAGGCCTGGTTATACATATCTTTCTCATCGGATTGGGCCCTTATCCTCAAAGAATCTATATTATTCAGCTCAACTTCAAAAGCATCATAGTTGAAGAAAAAATCATCCCCAAAAAAGGTGAATAAACCGGCATTAATAATTCCACCAAATTGAAAATTACGATTTTGCTTTAAGGTAACATGCCTGTTTTTTGGGAAAATTACTACATTTTGGGAGTCGCTTAAAAAGATTCTTTCCACGCCATAAATATCCAAATCATTGGTATTTAAATCCAGTACCGCATTATGGTTTGGAAGTTGTACCGTGGAATTAAAACGTAGTACATCATAGTCAATCTTCTCCAATCGTGCACTAATGTAATCATATAAACGCTGGTTAATTTCTGCTATATCTGTTTCGGGATCATAAAAAATAAATCCGCCCACAGTCAGGCGCATCAACATTTCCCGTACCTGATGAACAGGATAACGAATGTAAGCGGCAAAGCCCTGTGCATCAAAAATTTCTTCACCAATAGCCCTGCTGTAATTTCGTATAGATACCAGAGGATGCCTGTCATCGCGCATTCGTATACGTTCGAAATCCAATTCATTGTAAAAATTATTGGAGGTAAATAAGGCATTTCCAATACTGGCTCCCCTGTCAAGCGTGAGTAATATCTTATCGGATCCGCTTCGATAAAGCAGCCGGTCAACGTTCAACATCACTTTATGGTAAGAGTCATAATAGGGACTCTTCGATATGACCCGATCATTAGGAGCAAGGGAGATTTCTTTGTCGTCGATAGAATAACTAAACATGATGCCGGGATGGTAAATCGAATCGCCTTTAATGAAAAGCGTGATTTGAGCACTATTACTGATCGAACGGTTTTTCTTGAACATATAAACATCCGCTGCCACCTTCATAAACAGTTCCTCATTTTGGTGCACCCATAGCCTGGCCTTGTTCTCTTCCGAACCCAGACCAAGGAGATTTGCCCCCTGCATGGAAAAACCACCCTCATAATCAATATCAGGATGAATATTCTCTATTTTAAATAGCCGTCGGTAGGAAGTAAATTTTGGGTTCACTGCCCTGTCTGGAGAGATCACATGACTCACCTCATCTTCCAGCTTTCCCAATATGGGTTCATCAAAATAGATACCATTAACAAACTCTGCAGAATCGGCCTCATAAGATGATGTTGTCATATCCAAGCTATACTTGTGCAGCTTTGCCCACACCTCTTCCTTCTCATATCCGGATTGCTCCCAGGTTACAAGCCCTCCTTCTCCCTTCCATTGCCGTGGCAGAAACTCAAAATTGCCTTTTGTTTCATAGATAGCAATACTATCATCCTTGATATGACAGGAAAGGTTAACCTCATCAAAACCGATAAAAATTCCCTTGTCAACCTTAAATTCATAATCATCATTACTCACCTTCCAGGTGATTGAGGATGAGGAATTTATAATCCTGTTCTGAAATAACTGATTGGTAAGGAACAGGTAATTTGCCAAATTACGAATCGGATATTGTGTCTTTTCAACCAGGTAGTAAAGGCCTTTTTCCCAATTCTCATAATGCTCCTCTGCATGTTCAATATCATTAAATGCCAGCATAATATCGATTAATCGAATGAAATGCGGCGAGCGCCGAGCGTTATGTTCGTGAAAATAAGGGCTAAGACGAATAAGCCTTTCTTTTATACTGTCATTAAGAAGGTTATCTTCCCATTTCTTCAGAAATTCATTTACAAGGTCTTCTTTATCTTCCGGAAGATTGAGCTCTATAAAATCTTCAAATTCTTTTATGAATTCGGTGGTATCTTTGGCAACTTCTTCATTCTCCTGCGCTTGTAAACCAGGCATAAACCCAAGGCACAGGCCTAAAAAAATATAAATAAAAAGATTTCTTCTCATCAGGAATGATATTTAGATAGGTAAACCAGTTCTACTATTTATCAAAAAGAGCTACCACCCAGTTTTCAAGAACATTCTTCCTCCGAAAAACCAATTGGTATTTCTCCGCCTCCTCCTTTATCACGGGAAAATCCTCACTAAAGATTCCACTAATCATCAAATTACCGCCTTTCTTCAATGAAGCAGCATAATGCTTCATATCTTCATCATCAGATTTAAGCATGGATAAAATTGAAT
>CAYVSF010000326.1:0-4156 GCA_964453775.1 uncultured Bacteroidales bacterium | reverse complement strand
CAAGAAAAGAACCTACACCAATATTTAGTATGCTATCTCCATAAGTATCCGAAGACATGCTACGATCCAATTCATTTAGATAATATTGTCCTAAAATGTCAAAGGTTTCGGACTCATTGGTTGCGAATGAAGAGGCAATTAGCTTCAAAGAAACTTTTTCATTGGGTGTATAATGCATTGCAAGGGCGCCGGTGGTTGTTTCAAACTGATCCACTTCATTTCCCTCATAGTATATCCGTAAACTCAAAGCATCATTCCAGGTACCGAAAGTAGTCTCCCGTGTTTGTGGAATAAATTGATAGCGATTCAGGGCATAATTACCCAAGAAGCTTACTTCCAGTTTCGGATGAAACCGATAACTCAAGTAGGTCTGAATGTCATAAAAATCCGGATCGTAGTTACCTTCTGTGTCGAGGGTATTTAGCACATAGCGTCCCGTTTTATACCTTACGCCCAAATTATAGCTAAACTTATTATCGAACAGTGCATCCTGTATATGAGCAGTCGCGCCAAGAGCACTTAAAGACACATTCCCACCAAACTCTTTTGGTCTGCTATATTTGATATCCAGTACCGATGACATCTTATCTCCGTATTTGGCATCGAAACCTCCTGCAGAAAATTGAATGGAAGAGATCATATCGGAATTAACAAAACTCATTCCTTCCTGTTTTCCACTTCGAATTAACAAAGGCCTGTAAATCTGAATATCGTTAACATACACGAGGTTTTCATCGAAATTACCCCCTCGCACATTATACTGCGAGCTAAGTTCTGAAGTGGTTGAAACACCCGGCATTGTTTTAATCAGGGATTCAACATTACCAGTAATATCAGGCATTACAGCAATATCCCGCTGTTCTATTTTAATTAAATTGGTGCTTTGATTGTACAAACTGGTAACAGCTACTTCTCCAATATCTGTATAGGCAACCTCCATGGTAATTTGCATATTTTGAAGGTTCTGGACGGTGTCCAAATCGAAGGGAAAATCAGCATAACCTATACTTGTAATTAGCAAAAGATGCTCTGAGCGGGGTATTGTCAGACGAAAGCTGCCATCCTCTTTGCTCACTGTACCGTAAAGATCATTCTGGGTACGAATATTGGCAAAAGGAACCGTTTCCCCATCGGATCCTTTTATAACACCCTGAATCTGTCTGATATTCTGAGCCATAAGCATTGTAGCTGCAAATAACAGCAATACAAGAGTAACAAATATGTTTTTGCAAATGCTCATAGAACAATCTTTAGCTTAAATTGTCAAAAATTCAAACGGGCAAAGTTTAAAAATATTTTTTTATGAAGATAAGCCTTTTCATCTTTTTATTTTTTATTTTTAATTATTAGTTGGAACCGCATGATATATAATAATCATTATTGTGTATGTTTAATAACTATTTTAAACATGCCTGTTTCATTTTTTTAGGAAAAAACATCATCGCATGATACAACAAGTACAAATATCACTTCCTGCATTTAATCGTGGATTTCATCTCATAACAACGATTATAAAAGATCAATTACCTGATTTACCCCAGCAGGGGATTTTACATTTATTCATAAAACATACATCAGCAGGATTAACACTCAATGAAAATGCAGATCCCACAGTAAGGAGCGATTTTGAACGTTTTATGAATGACCTGATTCCCGAAAACTATGCCGGCTTCGAACACACCATGGAGGGTCCTGATGATATGCCTGCTCATATAAAAACCTCCTTTTTTGGAAGTGAACTGAGCATCCCGATTCAAAATCATCGTATGGAACTGGGCACGTGGCAGGGAATTTACCTGTGTGAATTCAGAAATCATGGAGGAAATCGAAAAATTTTAGCAAGCATTTACAGCTAATTTAAGCCATTTCCAAAGTTCAACTTCCCAGAAACAATTTCGCAGCAGGCCATTTAAGTTCAGGTTAAAAGTAGTATAAATAATTTATCCCCCTTATGCAATTCGCAAAATAAATCGTATTTTTGCTACAACTCAAACTAAAAGAGCGATAAGTGAATCTGCAAAGAATTGTTTATTACTACGTTATCGCAATTCAGGTAGGATACCTCAAACGATTTGGTGGCCTATAGATCCTTCTGTATTCAATTCCTTAACTATTTTCAATTTTTCAATAATCAATTATTCAAATAACAACAAATAAATATTAGCAATGCAAAAGTTATTATTACTAGGAGACGAGGCTATTGCCCAGGGTGCGCTTGACGGGGGAATGTCAGGTGTTTATGCTTATCCGGGTACGCCTTCTACAGAAATAACAGAATACGTGCAGGCATCAAAATATGCTCAGGAAAACAACATTCACAGTGCCTGGTCGGCCAATGAAAAAACAGCAATGGAAGCCGCATTGGGAATGTCTTATGCAGGGAAAAGAGCCATGGTGTGTATGAAGCATGTTGGTTTAAATGTAGCAGCCGATGCCTTTGTGAACAGTGCTATTACAGGTGTTAATGGTGGATTAATCGTTGTTTCGGCGGATGACCCATCCATGCACTCATCACAAAATGAACAGGATTCAAGATTCTACTCCAAGTTTGCCATGATTCCAACGCTTGAACCTTCGAATCAGCAGGAAGCATATGAAATGGCTTACTTTGGATTTGAATTAAGCGAAGCTCTAAAAGTGCCCGTTTTACTTCGAATTACAACACGTTTGGCGCACTCAAGATCAGGAGTAATGACCAAAGAGCAGCTGAAAGAAAATGAAGGGTCACTTCCTTCGGATATGAGGCAATTCGTATTACTACCGGCCATTGCCAGAAAGAACTACAAAGGTCTTTTAAGCAACCAGGTCAACATGGAAGTAAAATCGGAAGAATCGCCTTATAACAGCTATAAAGATGGAAAAGATAAAAGCATTGGGATAATTGCTTGTGGAATTGCCCACAACTACCTGATGGAAAACTTTACGGAAAGAGAGTTGACGCATCCGGTGCTAAAAATAAGCCAATATCCCATCCCCAGGAAGCAGGTAAACAAATTGCTCAAGGAGTGTGATGAAGTGCTTGTAATTGAAGAGGGTTATCCAATTGTTGAAGAAATGCTCAAAGGTTACCAGGAAGCAGGAACTCCAATTAAGGGTCGCCTGGATGGAACCCTGCCTAGAGATGGTGAATTGAATCCAAATATCATTGCAAAAGGCCTTCAACTTGAAAAAGAAAGAGATTTACATATTTCAGAAGTGGTTAAGAACCGCCCACCTGCAATGTGCCAGGGATGTGGCCACATTGATGCTTATCAGGCATTGAATATTGCCCTGGAGGAATATGGAGAAGGCCGGGTATTTTCAGACATTGGATGCTATACATTGGGAGCGCTTCCACCCTACAATGCGATCAATTCATGTGTAGACATGGGAGCATCCATTACGATGGCCAAAGGTGCGGCAGATGCTGGATTAGTGCCTGCTGTAGCTGTTATTGGTGATTCCACATTTACTCATTCAGGAATTACCGGCTTAATTGACGCAGTAAGTGAAAATACACCCATTACGGTAATCATATCCGACAACTTCACCACAGCAATGACAGGTGGACAGGATTCAAAAGCCCTTGGTGCGATTGAAAGCATTTGTGAGGGCGTTGGAGTTCAGCCGGAACATATTAGAGTGTTCAGACCAACACCCAAAAATCGCGATGAAATGGTAGATATCATGAAAGAAGAATTGGCCTACCAGGGTGTTTCGGTAATTATACCGCGCAGGCAGTGCGTTCAAACCATGAAGAATAAAAAACTGGCTGAAAAACTTAAAGAGTTGAACCTGAAATAAAAAGTTCGCAAATACATTAAAATCAGAAAATAATGAAAACAGATATTATATTAGCCGGTGTAGGAGGACAGGGAATTTTATCAATAGCTGCAACCATTGGTATGGCAGCTTTGGAAAACGATCTGTACCTTAAACAGGCAGAAGTTCACGGAATGAGCCAACGTGGCGGAGCGGTTCAATCCAACATGAGAATATCGGACAAAGAAATCGCCAGCGACTTAATCCCCTATGGAAGTGCAGATATTCTTTTATCGGTAGAACCCATGGAAGTGTTGCGATACATCCCTTATCTATCGGATAAAGGATGGATAGTAACCAATACTACACCTTACAAAAATATTTCTGACTATCCGGAATTGGATATGATCATGAG
>CAYVSF010000325.1:0-4174 GCA_964453775.1 uncultured Bacteroidales bacterium | reverse complement strand
GAGTTATTCCTGGCAGGAAATTTTAACCTTTCCTTATCTTTAGGGTCTAAACTAAAAATTAAAAACCGAATATAATTATGAAGTACCTCAGTAAATTTTTCCTCCTGGCCCTGATTATTGTTTCAGGAGCTCAACTGACAGCACAGGAGAAGAAAGCCCTTACATTTGACGATATTGTGAAATGGAACCGCATTACCGAAAAAGCGATTTCCAACGATGGAGAACTGGTGGTGTACAAACTGAAACCCTGGCAGGGGGATCCGGTGTTGAAGATGAGTGAAAAAGATGGTAAGGAGTTGTTATCTGTGACAGGCGGCACTGATGCCAGGATAACCGAAGATTCCCGATACGTGATTGCGCGCGTAAAACCACTGGAAGAGAAAGTGCGGGCAATGAAGTTAAAAAAGGCGAAGAAGGAAGAATTGCCCATGGATCGTCTGCTGATTTATGACGTAGAGGAGGGAAAAGAGGAATTTCATGAACAACTGATTTCATTTAAAGTGCCCGCTGAATGGAACGGCTGGGTTGCCTGGCAGGCCAAATCAGAAATAGAAAAGGATAGTACCCAAAAAGATCTGAAAAAGGAAACACCGGAAAATGGTTATGCACTTTATGTGAAAGCACTCAAGGGTGCTGAAGAAGTTTTCCCTTTCGTTACCGACTATGTTTTTGCTGAAGAGGCGAAAAAAATGGCCTTTGTATCTTCCGGGAATGGAGAAGGTTTTGATGCCGGAGTGTACCTGTATGATATGCCTTCGCAGCAATTGAATACCATTATGAAGGCTAAAGCAAAGTATAAACAGTTGAGTATATCAAAAGATGGTGCTTTGCTGGCTTTTGTTTCTGATAGTAGCGCAGGAGGAGGAGAGAAAGTCTTTTCACTTTGGCTTTCTGAAGCGGGCAATGCCGCAGGTGAAGTTGTTGCGCCGGGAAATGAGATACTTCCCGAAGGCTGGACCGTAAGTGAGCATGGAAAAATCCGGTTTGCACCTTCCGGAGAGCGCCTGTTCTTTGGCATAGCTTCCATTCGGGCAGAGCGCGATACCACCAAACTGGAGGAAGAAATTCCTGTTTTGGATGTGTGGCATTGGAACGAGCCGGTTTTGCATACCGTGCAATTGAATAATAAGAAAGAAGATTTGAAGAAATCCTACCTTTCGGTTTATCACATCGAGAAAGATAAGGCCGTACAATTGGAGAAGACCCATTTTACCGGCAGCCAGTTGATTAATGAAGGCGATGCAGATTACCTCCTGGCCTGGTCAAAACTTCCCTATTCGGTGCGTGTTATGTGGGAAGGCTATCCCTATCATCACGATTTTTACCTGGTGGATATGGAAAGCGGAGCTGCCCGTATGTTTAAAGAGGATTGCCGCGCCACGCCGAATGCTTCCCCTGATGGAAGGTATATTTACTGGTACCGGGCCGTGGATACCACCTGGAGAAGCTATAGTCTGAAATCAGAAAAAGAATTTATTCTAACCCAACCCAAAACAGTGCAGGTGGCCGATGAAATTAATGATGTGCCCAATTTAGCTTTTCCTTACGGAACTGCAGGCTGGTTGGAAGATGACGAAGCCCTGCTGGTGTACGACAGGTACGATATCTGGAAGGTGGACCCTGAAAATCGTAAAGCACCGGTAAACCTTACCGGGAATGGAAGAGAGACAAAAACAAGCTATCGTTTGGTGCAGTATGACGGGGAAGAGGCAAGTGAAGAAGGTCTGGATGCTACAGCAGACTATCATTTGTTGGGGCATAATGAAGTGAGCCGCGCCGATGGCTACTATGAAATGAAGCTAAATAAAGCCCGTGAACCCAAAGTTTTGATGAGCGGGAAGTACAGTTTGAGCCGCCCGGTGAAGGCGAGAGATGAGGAAGTGTATGTGTACACGCAGGAAACGTTTCAGCAGTTTCCCGACTTGCAGTTGACTGAGAATTTTAGGAAATCCACACAAATTAGCCAGGCCAACCCGCAACAAGAAGATTTCAAATGGGGAAAGGTTGAATTGTATAGCTGGACATCGCTGGATGGGCGAAAATTGGAGGGATTGCTGGTAAAACCTGAAAATTTCGATCCCAATAAGAAGTACCCCATGATTGTGAATTTTTACGAAAAGAGTTCGCAGAATTTATATGATCACCGCATCCCGGAAGCGCATCGTTCAACTGTGGATTACCACTACTATACGAGTAATGATTACATTATTTTCAATCCGGATGTGTACTATAAAACCGGTTACCCCGGTGAAGATGCTTTCAATTGTGTGATGCCCGGTGTTACACAACTTATCAATGAAGGCTTTGTGGAGGAAGACCACATAGCTGCCCAGGGACACAGCTGGGGTGGTTACCAGGTTGCTTACCTGGCCACGCGTACCAATTTGTTTGCAGCCATCGAATCGGGAGCGCCGGTGGTGAACATGTTCAGTGCTTATGGTGGTATCCGCTTGTGGTCGGGTAGTAACCGTTCTTTCCAGTACGAGCATACCCAAAGCCGGATTGGAAAATCCATTTGGGAATCGCCCTTGCGCTATTTGGAAAATTCCCCCTTATTTACAGCCGACAAGATACAAACGCCCATGTTGATTATGCATAATGAGAATGACGGGGCGGTGCCGATGAGTCAGGGTGTGGAGTTTTTCATTGCCCTGCGCCGCATGCGAAAGCCTGCCTGGTTGCTCAACTACAACGAAGGCGACCACTGGCCCACGAAAGTGCGCGATAAGTATGACTTCCAGGTACGTTTGGCCCAGTTTTTCGATCATTTCCTTAAGGGAGAGCCCATGCCAAAGTGGATGAAAGAAGGCATCCCGGCTGTAGATAAGGGCATCGATTTGGGCTATGAGTTGATGGAAGAATAAATATTTGCAGGTATATTTATATGCTATATGAAATTATAAACTCCCGATAAATTTTAACCGCTGTTAAAAAAGATCAGAATTTGTTTGATTATATAAAAACATTTCTTTTTATTTGCACCACGATTTTGGGCAACCAAATTCACGGGGTGTAGCGCAGTCCGGTTAGCGCACCTGCTTTGGGAGCAGGGGGTCGCAGGTTCGAATCCTGCCACCCCGACAAGAAAGAAGCCTTGCATATAGTGCAGGGCTTTTTTTATTGTATAACATGAGAATATATTATCAGGGGTTGGACAATGAAAAAAGGCTAGATGAGCGTAGCGAATAAGGCTTTCCTTTTGAATTACCCCCCCCTAACAGGATCATGGAATAATCCTGCCACCCCGACAAAAGAAAAGCCTTGCACATAAGTGCAGGGCTTTTTTCATTGTACAAACTGAGAATGCATTACCACGTTTTAAACCTCCGCTAGCGCAATCCTTTAGCTATTGCCAACAGGGTCATGTTAGCCTTTAAAAATACAGGATCATTTTTCTGCTTGGGGCTACATAATCGTTTATTCCAAAATCATGAGCGACTAATTCCGGAGTTTTTAACACATGTTATAAAACCTATACGGTTTTTATCGAAAATAATACCAGATAAAAAGGTTTGTTATATTTTTAGCATCCGTCAACTTTTATGCGACCATCTTGGTAGTATAGAGAAGTAATTTAAGTTGTGGCAGTTGGAGTTTGACTTAGAGTTGCTGGTTATGAAGTTGTTATGAAATAAAGTGAAATAAATAATAACCATGTAAAAATTAAAAAAATGAAAAAAATCTTTCACAAGCTAGGAGTTTTTTCTAAGAAGATCTTTCACAAGGTCTTGGATTATGTTGAGGTAATAGGAAATAAACTGCCACATCCTGCCACGCTTTTTGCATTATTGGCGGTTTTGGTCGTAGTACTTTCATGGATAGGTTCCATGTTGGATTCGCACGCAGTGCATCCGGTGGATGGTACGGTTATCCATGCGAAAAGTCTTGTAACTGCTGATGGATTAAGATGGATGTATACCAATTTAATCGAAAATTTCTTAAAATTCCCACCCCTGGGTTATGTGCTGGTTGTAATGGTGGGTATTGGTGTCGCTGAAGGTTCGGGCTTATTTACGACCATGATTCGGTCTTTGGTGTTAAGTGCTCCGCCTAAATTCATAACAGCTGCCATCGTATTGGCAGGTATTCTGTCGCACCTTGCATCTGAGGCCGGGTATGTAATTTTAATTCCTTTAGGCGCAATGATTTTTCATGCACTGGGCAGACACCCAAT
>CAYVSF010000324.1:0-4195 GCA_964453775.1 uncultured Bacteroidales bacterium | reverse complement strand
ATACATGTCGGTCTGGATAGTTATCATTTCCGGATTTTCGCGAAACAGATCTACCCATTTCTGTGCATTCTTGTAGCAGGAAACATAATCTTGAATGATGTAATTGTACCACATGTGTGCCTGAAAGATGTAGAGCTTATCGTAAAAGTTACAGGCTTCAAAATTTGCAGGCGGACTATAGTTGTAGGTAAAAAATTTACTCACCATCAGGAGGTCCTTCTTGTTGCGGATAGATCCTACCTTTAAATAAAGGCTATACAGGCGCAGGGCCAGGTTGGCGTAGTTGTTTGATGAGCTGATCGCTTCCAGGTTCTCTGTGGCTTCGTGGCTCAGTTGCTCTGCGCGGTTCTCAATGCTGCGGGTGATGTATTGCAGCTCAATCAAACGCTCAAAATCAATGATTTCCAGTTTAAGGATATTGGCTTTGTACTTATTTGCCAGTTGCTTGGCTTTGCTTAGCTTGTCCAGCGCCTGCTGGTATAGCCCCTTATCATAAAGGATCTTGGCAAAGTCTATCAATTCTCGAATCTCAATATCAATATCCTGGCTCACATACTGGTGACGCAAGCTTTTTAGGATTTGCCGGTAGAGGTGTGCTTTTAGGTTTGAAAGTTGCTGGGACTTGATCTCTTTAGCCTTTTGCAAAAGCTTCTTTTCATTGTACTCCTGCATCTTATCCATCATGTCGAAAAGTTGCAGAAATTTAACAGACTTATCCTGGTGGTGTCCTCCCGCGAAGAGCTTAAAATTTCGCTTTTCTGCTTTGGTAAGACTCTTTATCAACTGAAAAACATGTTCGTTTCCTGCTTTGGGCATCGTAGAATAACTTTAATGTTTTTAGGCTTAACTGCCAGGTAATCAATGCTTACATTATTTCTGATATTGCATTTGCCCATCGTAATTATAATTTATTTTGATTTTAGGCTCTCATGCAAATCGCTTAGTTTTGATTCCGAAAGCAGCTAAAATAGCGCATAAAGAGACAAAGTGCAAGTTGAAAAGGAATTTAAAACGAAATCTTATGTTTAAAATTCAGGCATTTATGGAGTTCATTAAAGAATGGATGGAACAAAAAAGCGAGAAAGATACCAGCAACGATAATATTTTAGACTTGGATTCAGGAACAGAACTATTCTCCAATCCTATCTACGAAAACGGCAATTTACAAAAATACCACTGGGAGGAAGTCTTTGAGCCGGATCAAAATTATGAACCTTCCTTTGCTGCGGCTTCCGAAGTATTGGATGCCATCTAAATCTTTTTAATATAGGGCGTTTTTTGCTATCTTCGATTCATAAAGCTTGACTTATGTTACGAATAGCGATTTCTATTGCCTTGATTATGCACGGCCTGGCGCAGGTTTCCGGGTTTTTACATGCCTGGACAAAACTTGATGTCGGCTACCACAACCATGGAATTATTTTCAGCTCAACAGTTAAAGCGGGTAGCCCCATAGGAAAGGTACTTTCCTTCCTGTGGCTTTTAGCCATGCTATGTTTGTTAATTGGTGGCATACTTTTATGGAGCCGGAATCTGCTTTCCGATACCTTTATTATAGCCGGTGCCGCCTTATCGCTTTTTAACAGTGTTATTTGGTGGCGCGATATACCCATAGGAGCAAAGTTGGGAAGCTTTTTTAACCTGATTTTGCTGGGGATTCTTACCAGTCCTTTGCAGGATCAATGGCATGAAATTCTATTTGTTCAAGCCTAAAATAAGTATTGATTTAAAACCCGGAATTTACATCACATGAAAAAAAGTCTTTTAATCGCCCTTGCACTTTCCCTGGCTTTGCTGGCCTGTGAAGAAGAAGAAAATATCGATTTTAACCTGCAGGAAGTTTCCTTAGATGAGCTGTTGCTCAGCGATCCTGCTGTAGAAATGAATCCTTCGGGTATCGCCCCGCTAACGGCATTCATTGCCCTGGAAGCTAAACAGGAAATATCCGTTGACATGACAGTAACGGGAGCAGAGCCCCTATACAAAAGCTGGAATTTCCAGTCAAAAAATATGGATGTACCGGTTTATGGACTTTATCCCGGAGTTGAAAATAAGATCGCCCTGAAGATAACCGGAAAGAACGGTAGTTATGCCTATGATACCATTTCCATTACGACGGATACTTTACCTTCTTATTTGCCGGATGTGGAAATCGTAAAAGCCAACAAGAGGGCCATGGAGCAAGGCTGGAATTTGTGCTGCACCGGACTTGGGAACGGAGAGGATTTTGCTCCCTATCCCCTGATGTTTGACAACGATGGGATCATACGCTGGTATCTGAACCTGGATCAAAAAGGAATGGGCTGGGTATCGCCTTTTGAACTGCTTCGAAATGGCAACATTGTTTTTGGTACCACAAATAATATTTACGAATACGATTGGATGGGTATGGAGCTTAAGCGTTGGACACTCCCTTCGCAATACTGGTTGCACCACGATATTATTGAAAAGCCAGACGGTAACCTGCTGGCTGCGGTGAACGATTTTAAACTGGAAGAAACTGTGGACGATATTATTGTAGAAGTGGAGCGGGGAAGTGGAGCTATTCTTAATATTTGGGATATGCGTCAGATTCTGGATGTGGATCGCAGGGATTTAACCGATTTCGAAGAAGACTGGTTTCACATGAATGCCATTTGGTACAGCGAGGAGGATGAATGCCTGGTAGTTTCCGGACGCCAGCAGGGCGTTGTGAAGGTAAGCAAGAGCAATGAGTTAAAGTGGATCCTGGCGCCCCATAAAGGTTGGGGAAAAGCTGGTATCCACGGCAATGGTTTCGAAACCTCTGATTATTTACTTACTGCTGTGGATGCATCCGGAAGCCCTTATAGCAACAACGTACAACTGGGACTGGAAGAACCTTCGGATTTTAGCTGGCCCTGGGGACAACATGCACCCATGTACCTGGAAAATGGCAACCTCTTTTTGCTGGATAACGGCTTTAACCGACAGTTTACCGGGGATGAGCAATACACTCACGGTGTGGAATATACCATTGATGAAGATGGAATGACCGTTTCGCAAGTTTGGGAATACGGGAAGGAGCGGGGAGCTGAATTTTTCTCGCCCATAATTAGTGATGTGGATGTGCTTCCCACTACCAACAATCGCCTGATCACCTCCGGAATTTCTTTTGCTGCCACCAATTACTCTACTATCGTGGAAGTGAATTATCCCTCGAAAGAGCTGGTATTCGAAGCTAAATTGTACTATAAGAATGAACTGGTAGATGGCGGTGTATTTACCTGGGGAGGCTTCGACTTAACCTATCGCAGCGAACGGGTAAAGGTATCGGATATGGGAGCGAACTAGCTGCATCCCGGAAGAAGTTCATTCCAATTTGCTGTTCGCTATCACATAGTTTTTCGAACAGCATTTGGGGTCTGCTTTAAATACCCTGGCATCCTTTTTCGGAAAAATATATACAACATCATTAACAGCTTAAAGTATACAACAAATGGAAAAAATTGCAATCTTTTTAGTTTTAGGATTCATCGCATCATCTTGTGGAAAAAATCATCAAATTACAGGAGAAATAGATGGTTTGGGAAATGATACCTTGTTGGTGCAATATGCACCTGTTGCCCAGTTTTATGAGATGGATGAATTCTTAGTGGACACCATACTTGCAACCGGGGATAAATTCAGTGTTGATTTTCCGGCTAAGGAGCCTGTTTTAGCCTTTATATTTCCCAAAAAAGCAGAATTTAAACGCTTAGATGGTTCGCTATATTATCCTGAATATAAATATCTTATACTCCTGATAGAACCGGATGATCAAATTCGGGTTAGGGGAACATTTCATGAGTACTATCTGGCCTATGAAGCAAAAGGGTCCGATTTTAACCGGGACTACAGTCAATTGCGGGAGGGGTATATCGAAGAAATATCCCAGGCTGTGAAGATAGAATTGCAACTTGATACCTTGATGTCGAAGGGTGGAGACAGGGAATTGATAAACAAGCTTTTCAAGAAAAGAAACGAGATAAAAAGCATTGCAAATGAAAATGAGTTGGAGTACCTTAAAAACAATTGGGACAGGGATTTATCGGCCTATTACCTTACACGTCAAAAATTAGACTCAGTAGGAAAATACTATGAAAACCTGAATCTGGATATAAAGAATGGGATATTTAAAAATATGCTTGAAAGGCAATATCAGCGATATCAAAAAATTGAAAAAGTTCGGCTGGCA
>CAYVSF010000323.1:0-4216 GCA_964453775.1 uncultured Bacteroidales bacterium | reverse complement strand
AACCTATGCCAATAACTATAAATGAAACTACCAAGACTCCACCAATTTGCTTGGGCGGCAACGATGGTCGCCTGGTGGTGGAACCCGATTTACGGAGCGCCAGCGATAGTGTTCATTTTTCTCCGAAATCACCCAATTCTCAAGAATTTACCTATAATCGTTATCCGGGATACTCCTTTGAGAAGCTGAATGAAGGATATTTTGAATACCGGATCAAAGACAGCCTGGATTGCATCTTTACCTTCACGGATTCTATTCCTCCCAACCCCAACCCTCCTCAACTGTTCATTGTGGACAGCACGGAAATTAGCTGCTTCAAAGCAAATGACGGTACCGTAACCCTTACCGGTGAAAACGGAGCGCCGTACCCCAATAACCAATACTACTTTTCACTGGATTATTTCAAATCCAACACTACTTCAGAAAAGGATACAGCCATTTTCGAAAATCTAAAACCCGGGAAACATTATGTTTTCATCGATGATACCAGTGAATGCAGAAACAAACAGGTTGATGAAGACCGGTACAAAACAAGCTTTTATGTCGAAGAACCCGAAAAACTCCACCTGGAACACAGCATTGCAGATGTGGCTGCCTATGGCGATTCTACCGGCAGCTATCTGTTTAGCATGAGTGGGGGCAATGGGCGCTACGAATACCTGGCTGGAAGAGGTGAAGATACCTTGCAGTGGGGTGTTATGGAGAGCGATAGCATTCAACTGCGCAGCCTGCCCGCCGGAATATATTGGCTGTACTACCGGGATACCTGCGGCTGTACCAACAGTGGAGAGGAATGGGCAGAGGAATCCTTTCAAATTGAACAGCCGGATAGCCCCCTGGAATTCACGGCCACAGTTATTCCCCCTTCCTGTCATGGTGCAGAGGACGGAATGGTAGAACTTACGGGAACAGGCGGTTGGGATGATTACCGCTATGGATTGGATACCACAGCGTTACAGGAAGCCCCTATCTTTGGAAGCCTGACCGCTGGAGAACATACTTTTTGGGTGGAAGACAGGAAAGGCGTCCGCTTTAGCAAGAGCATTCATGTTCCCGAACCGGAGCCCCTGGAAATTGCACAAATTCAAATCCTGGAACCGGCCTGTCATGGCTACTCTGATGGGCGCATAAACCTGCAAGTCCGTGGCGGCACCCCTGCCTATACCATCAATGAGATAGATTCGCAGGACGGTGCATTTCAACTAACCGGCTATAGTGCGGGGACCATACACCTGGAGATTGCCGATGCCAATGGCTGCGTACTGCAAATGGACACTACGCTGCGTGAGCCGGAACCTCTACATATGCCATCCGATCTGCAAAAAGCTACCTGCGGAGAAGCCAATGGGACTATTGCCCTCACTTCAGTAGAAGGGGGAACAGCGCCCTACAGCTATTCCTGGTACAAAGATGGCACCCCCATGGGAACAGACAGCATCCTGCAGGATGTCCCTTCAGGATTCTACGAATTGCTGCTGGAAGATGCCGGGGGCTGCCGTTTGGAAACTCCCTTCCAACTGGATAATATAGAAGGACCCGAAGGTGCTGTCCTAACCACGGAAGCTGCCAGCTGCCATGGAAATTCGGATGGGAAGGTGGAGATGGAACTCATTCACTGCCACCACCCCGGAGTTTACCAATTGTTTAAAGACAGTGAACTGCTGAAAGAAGAAAGCATCGAATTTTCATCAGGCACTTTCCAGGAGGAACTGGCAGCAGGGAGCTATATGGCAGTGTTCCTGGATTCTAACGCCTGTCGGACCAGCCTGCCCTTTGAAATTACCGAACCGCAGCCCCTGCAGGTACAACAGGTTTCGCTGCAGAATCCCTTGTGCCACGATGCAGCCACCGGCAGCATAAGGGTGGAACC
Source organism: uncultured Bacteroidales bacterium (assembly GCA_964453775.1). GTDB lineage: Bacteria > Bacteroidota > Bacteroidia > Bacteroidales > UBA12077 > CAYVSF01. Next base: position 2,346 of record CAYVSF010000323.1, on the reverse strand, counting down.
CGGGGGTGGAAATGGCGGCTACACCTACAGCTGGAACGATACACCCGGAAGTGCTGTTCATGATGATATACCTGCAGGATCCTACGAACTGCAGGTACAGGATCAAAAAGGCTGCCGTACAGATACCCTGTTGACGCTAACCAACCCGCCGGCCCTGCAAGTGGACCTGGGAGGAGAAGCCACCATTTGCGGGGGGCAGGACTACCGTTTTGAACCCGGTGATTTTACAAGCTATGCCTGGTACCGGAACGACAGCTTGCTGAGCACAGATCGGAACTTTACAACACAAGAGGAAGGCCGGTACCTGCTGGAAGTGGAAAGCAAGAAAGGCTGTACCGCCACCGACAGCTTCCGGCTAAAAATTTCCAACGACCTGCTGGAAGCCGACTTCCTGGTGCCCAGTCCGGTAGAAACCGGCGACACCCTGGTGGCCATCGACATCTCCTGGCCGGCTCCCGACTCGGTCTATTGGGTCTTCCCCGATGAAGCCCTGAGGATGGAATCGGAAGAATTCATGGAGACCTTCCGCTTTGAGGAACCGGGAACCTATACCCTCAGCCTGAATGCGGTAAAAGGGGAGTGCCGAGATGGTATCAGCAAAACCATCCTGGTGAAGCAAGAAGAAGGAGACAGCGATGAGTTGAAAACCGAAAAGCAGGGCAATATCCGCTCCTGTACCATCTATCCCAACCCGGTAAGGGATGTTTTTCATTGCGAACTGGAGCTGGAGCAACCTCAATCTATCCGGGTGGTACTCCTGCATGCTGGTACCGGGCAACTGGTGATACTGCAAGAGCTGATGGGCAGAACAGATAACACTTTCAGCTTCGACCTGGGCGGAAAACAAGCCGGCAACTACCTGCTTGTGATCCAATCCGGGGAAGAAAAAATACAACGAACGATTTTACATTTATAACAAACACAACAATACCATAATCATGAAAACCAAACAACCAATTAAACAGCTGCTCATCCTCCTCTTCCTGGTTGGATTAGGAATGGGATGCGAAGAAGAAATTGAAATCCCTAAAGAAATCAAAGTCGGTTTTAAATACGAAATAATTGGAGAACCCCCTTATGGAGAAATACGACTCAAAACCACCTCCGAGAATGCTAATGTACATAGATTTACAATTACATATCCAGATAGCTCACAAATTTTAAAATCACGTGATTCAACGGTTTTAACCACAAAAGTACCCTTAAACATGAGGGGCAACTATCATATTAAATTAAAAAGCATAGATTTCGAGCGACGGGTTTCTAAAGACACCAGTGCCAGCTTCTTTGTGAATAGCAATTATGAATTATCCTGCTTAAGTGGCGAGACTACTGTTGATTGGGTATTAAGTTATCAAAGAACTTATGTAGGAATCAAAGGAAGAGGAAAAGAGAATTGGGGAATTGCCGAGTTTATCAATTACTATTACTACGATCACTTCCTAAATATTGTATCCCTGGCAGATAATGGGAAACTTATATTATCTCCTGATGACCCAAGTGCCAGAGATTATGAGGATGAAACCCATGATTATGTGCATTGCTTTTTTTATAAAATTTATGGATCGAATCCGAAATTTAAACCCACCATTATCAATACAGAAATTCAACCCATATCGATTGCACAATACGATACCATGAACACAGACTATCTAATTAAAGATTTGGAATTCACCCATAATAGTCAGATTATTTATAAAGAGGACTTGCCTAAACTTGTCTTCTTTAAAGATTACAAAGGTTATGTGGGGGTATTAAAAATCACAAAAATTGATTACTTTGAAAGTTGCCTTTGGGCTGGAGGGACTTACTATACCTTCAAACATCCCAAATACGCACTAGAACAAATAGATAAAGAAGTAAACAAATTTAATTTTGAATTAATTAACTAAAATGAATTAAATCTGATGAAACGTTTACCAATAATCATGATAAGATGAAGCAAACTAGAATATTACTAAGTGAAATGCAGCTCATAGGTGACAATACCTAAAAACTATAAACTATGCGAAATGCTATTATAACCTTACATTCCCTGTTTTTCTGGCTTGTGTTTCAGACTGAGAAAGAAAAAATACAACGAACGATTTTACATTTATAACAAACACAACAGCGTGAGTCATTCAATACCCATAACAAAGAAAATCGTACCATGCGAATAAGAACCACAACTCTTCACTCTAAGTACCCGACCACCTGGTGGATGGTCGTTCTCCTGCTCTGCAGCAGCATGGTCCTGAAAGCCCAGGACTATAGCCGCCATACACCTGATGTACCGGAAAGCGCGAAGGGACAGGTCCATTTAGTGGATGTGAACCTGGATGGATACCCGGATGCTTTCCTCTC
>CAYVSF010000322.1:0-4219 GCA_964453775.1 uncultured Bacteroidales bacterium | reverse complement strand
GGTTGTTCACATCGGCCACGTAAGTTTGATTTTCCGAACCGTCGAACCAGAGGTAAGAGGTGTATCCACTTCCGGCATCAATGGTGTAAGAACTTTGCGAAGTAATCACATCATCACCCAAATCAATATCCGGAGCCTGGAAGTCTACATTGGTTTCAAAATTATCATTATCCGGTGTTATCTCATATGGATGGGCAGTTCTTACATTCACTACATAAAGTTGATTTGTGGACATATCAGCTGTTCCTGTGAAGGTGTAGCTGTGTGTTTCTGCCGGGTAGAGGGAATCTGCCAGGGTAATGGTTTCGGTGTGGTAAGCCCCGCCATTCAGCTTGTATTCAATATCAAACTGATGTCCCGGAGGCAATGAATCGGGTCCGAAGTTGTAATAATCCACAGCCACGGTTTCGTTGGCCGAGAGTTCACAGGCATCCACCGGAGTGTTCAAATTTGTTACACCCAGGTCGTAGGTGGCGACTATCGCAGAGTCTTTGGCAATACATCCGTTAATATCACTCACGGTTACTATGTATTTATAGGAAGCTCCATAGCTGACATTCAGCGTGTCATCATCATGCCCGTTGTTCCAGTCATAGATTGCATAGCCATCGGTTGCTATTAATTGAACCGTATCAGGTTGTGTTGTTAGCACCACATCGTGGTTTAATTCTATTTCCGGGTAGCCAAATGTTCTGATAGCATCCACCAGGGTGTCGTTTTGGCGATTAGCATCCAATTTCAGTGATGCCCATGTTTTTATTGTATAAGTGTCAAATGCACTAAAATCCTCATTCGTTGAAAAGTGAAGGGTTTTATAGTCACCCGGTGCCAGTTTTTCGTTCAGGCTGTGCGATGTTTCTACAGGAGAACCTCCATCAATTTGGTAAGCGTAATCAATTACAGTTCCTGGGCGCAAGGTATCCTGACTAACATTCCGGATAGTGATTTCCACTTGTTCATTATCTGTAAGTTCGCAAGTACTGGTGGGGTGTGCAATTTCACTGAGCTTGATGTTGTAGGTTATCACCTCGGTTGTATCTCTGTCCGTACCACAACCATAAGCATCGCTAACCAGCACATGATATGTGTAGGTGGTATCTTCAATGGCAGAGAAGGTTTGTCCGCTGCTTCCGTCCTGCCACTGGTAGCTATCGAAGCCTGTTCCCGCATCCAGTACAATGGTATCCGGCTGAGTGGTGAAAATAGTATCCCAGGCCAACTCTACATTCGGATAGCCGTAAGTGCTAAGCGGTTTATTCAGTGTATCCTGATTTCTATTGGCATCCATCTCCATTTCCAGCCAAATGGTGAAGTTGTAATCGCCAATCTCTAATAAATCAATGGTATTGGATAAGGTATAGATTTTGCTGCTACCGGCTCCTAAATCGCTCGTTAGGGTTATATTTTCCCGCACAATGGCTTCCTCATCCAGTTGAAATGCAACAGGGATCTCATTGCCTGCCGCAAGAATGTCTCCGCTGTTATTTGTGATTTGCAATTGGATATTTTCTGTAGCAGTATGTTCACAAGCCGATTCGGGATTTGCCAGGGAAGCAATTGCCAGGTCTTTGGTAATCACCTGGGTAGAGTCGGCATCTTCGCCGCAGCCATGTACATCAGTAACGACCACTTTGTACTGACGACTTTGGTTGTCGGGCACATTGTAGGTTTGGCCACCGGAACTTCCCTGCCAGGTATATGTGGCAAAGCCTGGCCCAGCATCCAGCGTAATGGTATCTGCACTGGAGGAGAAGATGGTGTCATAAGCCAGTTCTACATCGGGGAATCCATAAATTTCTGTAGAAGTGTAAATGGTATCATTGCTATGATCCAGGTCTTTTTTAAAGTTGGCGTAGATGCTTATATCATAGCTGCCTACTGCATCAAAAACAGCAGTTTTATTGAATGTAAATTCAACGGTACTGTCAGCTCCTTCACGGTTGAAGGCCTGGTCGAGCACTAATGTATCCAGCACAGGATCCTGGCTATTCAATCGGAAAGCCATGGGTATTTCTTCGCCGATGACATAATCTTTTAGACCTTTGTTAAGTAATTCTACTTTGAAGGCCACAGGATTTATACGTTCGCAGGAATCAGGAATTGTTTCCAGAAGTTTTGAAACCTCAATATCATCTTCTGAACCAACAATAATTATAGTGTCTGACGCAGTACATCCAAACGAGTTTTCAACATCTACATAATATGTTCCTTCTGTGTTTACAGTGATAGTCTGTGTAATTGCACCCGTATTCCAAAGGTAATTATCAAATCCATCACCCGCATCCAGTTCAATGGAAAAAGGTGTGGATGTTCCAATAATATCGCCGATATCGTAATTGGGCATCCCATTCACAGAAACGGTTGTTATTATAGAATCGTTGCTGGAAGAAGCGTAAAAATATTGATCTTCTTCTAAGCTTGTAAACGCTTCCAGGTTATAATCTCCTGCCTTAGACATATCAATAATGGTGTCGAAGGTGAAATGGATATTTTCGCCTGGGTTAAGTTCTGAGCCTAAGGTTAATGTATCCTGCCTGTAAAGTTCTCCATTGAGTTTTAAGGCTAAAGGTATTTTTTTACCAGCATTTAAGCTTCTTATTCCATAGTTATAAACGTCTACTTTAACGGTAGTTGTATCACTTAACTCACAACTGGTTTCAGGCCATAACAAACTTTCAATTCCAACATCATGAGGGGCCTCATAGATTTTGAAGTTATCCATAGCAATTCCTTCTTCGTTAAGCGAGCCATTGCTTTCAATTCTAAGCTGAAATTTAACAGAAGGTTCACCTGCTAAGGATTCTAAGGTGTTTTTCACATAATACCAATCAGTACTTGTGGAATCCCATCCCGGATTATCGAGTGAGGTAATGTAATCATTGTTATACCAATTTTGACTGAAAAGGGTACTTTGTTGTAAAAGGTTCCAGCTTGCACCATTGTCTGTTGAATAGTAAATATTTGCACCGTCATTGTCTTTTTCAAAAAACGTCCAAAGTTTAGCTTCCAGGATTGGAAGTTCAGCGCTGGTTAAGTCGAAGCAGGGGCTTTCAATCAGTGATGAATCATTAATTAAATAATTTCCATCGAGATTTGTTACCCAGGCAGTTTCTCCAGCGGCATTGATTACTGCACCTATGGGTTCACCCCTTTCCCATGTACTGTTTTTACCTTTAATTTTCCAAAATTCGTCATTGGTAGTAAAATTTTGGCTATGGGGCACCGAATAGGTAGGATCAATAAAAATAGAAGTGCTTTGTTTATTATTCGCATTCACTTCATCTCCGGGAAGGGTTGTACTTGCCCAGATATGATCATAGGCACCCGGGGTTGTTAGATCAATTTTCTGAGAGAAAGTAAAGAGCACCGATTCTCCAACAGCAAGACTTTGCCTTAAGGTGTCCCGCACTTTAGTTATCCCGTTATCAAATGTATAAAACAGAGGAATTTCTGCAGGTGTAGCTTTGCCTCCATAATTGGTCACCATAACTTCAACAAATTCTTCTGATGTATGTCCACATCCACTTGAAGGTGATATCCATTGAGACACTCCAACATCTTTTGAGATATAATTACCTGTTAATGCAAAATTGTCAATATTCCAGCCAGTTGCCTGAAAGGTGGAAGTACTGGTTGGTCCAATGCTAAAACGGATGTGGATTGAGTTGGAGTTGTCATAATCGTTAAGAGGTAAATAAACAGGAACCCATTTTTTATCTTTGATTTCAGTATCGTTATTATCCCAAAGAAGGTTGTAATTTTCTTTATTATCAAAGCTGTAATGAATACTACTTTCATCCTGGAGGTATACATTTAACCAACGTTGAAAATGAACTGCCAAATCTTTAAAATATTCATAGTTAATTTGAGGTGAAACCGCAGAATCTTCATCAGCGTTTAGTCCTGCTTCATAGGCACCCTTATTCTCGTTTAGCCCTGTAAGATCGGTGCCTAACACCTTTGTTCCCTGAAATGCTTCAGAAGGATCGGGGTTTGCATAGGTAAACTCCCACCCCTGAGGGCTGTCTATTTGAAATTCATTGTGAAGCCCCCATCCTGCCAGTGTTTCAAAACCGTCATAGAAGATGGCCTCGTATACAATAATATTTCCTGCGGGATCCAGGTTTTTACTTGGGTAAGTATATCCATTTATGTTGATATCGTCCACCTTTATAAAAGCATCCTGGATGTTTTGATGGCGTATATGTTCCGGATCAGC
>CAYVSF010000321.1:0-4227 GCA_964453775.1 uncultured Bacteroidales bacterium | reverse complement strand
GTAGATTGGAAAGAGATTCGCGACCGTTATGCAGAATTACTTCCCCATGTAAGTCATCGCGCTGATTTGGATTATATTCTCAGTGAGATAATTTCTGAAACCAACACCGGGCATTCTTATGTGAATTACGGCGATTTTGAACGTGTGGATCGTGTAGAAACAGGCCTTTTAGGTGCCAGGCTGTTAGCGGATAAGCAGAAAGGCGGATTCCTAATCGCTAAAATTTACGAAGGCGAAAACTGGAACCCAGATCGCCGATCGCCACTCACAGAGCAGGGGATTGATGTAAATGAGGGTGAATACCTGGTAGCGATCGATGGAGAACAGCTGGATGTTAATGAAAATCCTTATAAATATCTTGAAAATAAAGCCGATAAAATTGTTCGTATTGCAGTGAATGACAAACCTTCACTGGAAGGTGCCCGTGAATACAAAATTAAACCTATTCAAAGCGAGCTGAACTTGCTTTACCTGGACTGGGTAGATACAAGGCGAAAAATGGTGGATGAAATGTCAAATGGGAAAATCGGGTACATTCATGTTCCCAATACCTCTATTGATGGTAACCGTGAATTATTTAGGGGAATGTATGCCTACCATCACAAAGATGCCCTTATCATTGATGACAGATACAACGGAGGTGGCTTTATTCCGGATGTAATGGCCGATTTACTCGATCGGGAAACCTTAAGTTACTGGCACAGAAAAGGATTGAGACCCGACAAAACACCGGCTGTGGCGCACGACGGTCCGAAAGCTATGCTTATTAACCACTATTCATCTTCCGGTGGTGATGCATTCCCGTATTATTTTAAAAAGAAAGGACTGGGAACCCTTATTGGAACCAGAACCTGGGGAGGCCTTGTTGGTATGTCGGGAAATGCTTCCCTGGTTGATGGGGGCTATATCGCAGTTCCACGTTTTGGAATCTTTGATGAAAATGAAGAATGGATTATTGAAGGAATAGGAGTTTATCCTGATATTGAGGTGGTGGATAAGCCCCATCTTACTGCAAAAGGGGAGGATCCAACAGTTGAAAAGGCAGTGGAAGTACTGTTGAACGAATTGGAAAGCAAAGCTGTTGAAAAGGTGAATCCTCCAAAAGATCCAGATCGATCAGAATGGATAGAAGTTCCTGTTGAATAATTTTTAAGGCCGGTTTTTCCGGCCTTTTCTTTTTTTCTTTTTTGGAAAATAATGACGTTCATAATATTTTCGTACATTGGAAAGTGTTCAACAGATAAAATATCAATATGAAAAAAGCCATCATTATCATTGCAGTGCTTGCAATTATCATCCTCATCTTATTTTTAACGGGAAGGTATCGATCACATAAATTTTATAAGCAGGAGATTAAAGCACTTTTAGAGGGAGCAAGAGATTTATCCGGACAGGAATTTTCATACGAGCAGTTAAAAGGTCTTCCTGTGCCTGTACAACGCTATTTTCGTTTGGTGTTAAAAGAAGGCCAGTCCTATGTGAGCACGCTATATTTAACGCAAAAAGGTACCTTTAAAGTGGGACTTGATAAAGATTGGGTAAATATTAGTGGCGAGCAATTTTTTTCTGCAGAACCTCCTGCTTTTGTTTGGCAGGGTCTTACGGATAAGTTCACCGCCCGGGATATGTATTTAAAGAATGAAGGCCGATTGGTTATACGTATCAAGAATGCTTTTAAGATTATGCAGGCCGAGGGACGGCAATATGATGAGGGAGAGCTTTTGCGTTGGCTGGGCGAAAGCGTTTGGTTTCCTACGAATTTACTTCCGCGGAAAGACTTGATTTGGAAAGCCGTAGATGATGATCATGCCTATCTTTATTATAAACATCAGGGAATGACCCTAAAATATCTTATTACATTTAATGAGAAAGGCGAAATCGTACGGCTCGAAACAACCCGTTTTATTGATGAGCAAAATAAAGAGACCTGGGTGGGGAAGACCAGTAATTATGAGAACTTATGCGGCATGCATGTGCCCACAAGAATAGAGGCCTTCTGGGTTATTGATGGAGAGGAGAAGCCTTATGCAAGATTTGAGGTTATCGACATGAATGTACAACCCACACTGGAAGAACATGCGGATTGATTAAAGATAAGACCGGAGTGTGTTAAGGAATTCATTGTAGTTAAGAGGTTTCGCGAGGAAATTATTACAGCCGGCCTCGATGCATTCACGACTACTTAGATCCATAGCGTAGGCAGATTGCGCGATGATGATAACATCTTTGTTTTCTTTCCTGATTTTTTGCGTGAGTTGCAATCCATCCATATCAGGCAACTGGATGTCCATTAGGATGATTTTATAGTGGTATTTCTGAAATTTGTCCCAGGCTTTGTTACCACTATCAGCAGTATGATAACTAATTCCTTCGGCCTGAAGGATTTCCTCCAAATATTCCCTGCTCATTTGATCATCTTCAACAATTAGCACAGTTGCTTCGTCTTGTGTTTTGATATGCCGCGATTCATAAGGCCCCAGACTTTTATTCTCTTTATAGGGCAATGTAAAACAAAAATTGGAACCTTTCCCTTTTTTTGATTCAACACGAATTTCCCCGCCTAAGAGTTCCACCAGATGTTTTGTAATGGATAATCCCATTCCTGTTCCAGAAGTATACGCAGCATCACTATCACCAGCCTGTCTGAAGTTTTTGAATATGATATCATGATATTTTTCATCGATACCTTCTCCTGTATCTCTTACATAGAATTCGAGTGTCTTCGGTTTGCGGGTATAGCCAAACTCAATATATCCCTTTTCGGTGTGTTTTAGTGCATTGTTTAATAAATTATTAAGTATCTGCCGGAAGCGGTTTTTGTCGCTATATAAGATGATTTTTTCCGGAATTGTTTTATAATGCAGACTTACATTGGTTTTTCCTGTATCTGAAATTATTTTATTAAAAAGTGTATATTGCTCAAAGAGCATTTCATTTAGGTTGAATTCTTCACGTTTAATTTCAAGCTGGTTGACTTCGATCTTCGATAAATCAAGAATGTCATTAATGATACTAAGCAAATGTTTGGTACTGTTTTGTATAATACCGATGTACTTGTTTTTTTGCGACCCGCTTAGATCTTTTGATGATAAAAGTCCTGTAAACCCCACGATGCCATTCAAAGGAGTTCTTATTTCATGGCTCATATTGGCAAGAAAAGCCGATTTTAGCCTGTCACTTTCTTCCGCTTTTTCTTTTGCCACAAACAATTCTTCAGTTCTTTCTTGTATGCGTTTCTCCAGTGTTGCATTAAGGTTCTTTAATTCTTCCTCCGATTGTTTGAGCTCGGTAATATCTTTAAGTACACAGAGTATGCCCAAAACATTGGTTCTATCATATAGTCGTTTACTTGAAAAGAGAATATGTTTTTCCTGTCCGTTCTTGTTTTTGAGTGTAAATTGCTGCTGAAAGTTTTCGTATTGAAAAATCTCACTGACGGTGGCGTTCCCGGTTATTCGATTTAGAAATTCCCGGATATCGGAATCAAGGATATTCTTTTCTTTCATTCCAGTGAGTTGCAAAAGAGCTCCATTAACCGATATTATTTTCATTTTGCGGTTACACATGATGAACCCGGCAGGCATCATCTCAATTACTTTTTCCATAATGGCAGAAGGAACCAGGGAGAATAGATCTAATTTTTTTAGTGCATAAAAAAGAACGCCGGCAAGAATAAGCAGGGGAATATCTGCCATTAGCGGCATATCAAGAACATTCAACCTTGGTAAATAGAGATTTAACATTGCAAGTAGAAATGAAAAACCACCTCCCCACAGGATGATCCGGGCTTGTTGCTTTTTGAGTTCATCTTCGGAGGATTTGGAGAATTTGAAAAGTAGCCATAGACCCATAAAAATGGGAATGTAGTAAAACAAAGCAAATATTATGCTAACAACTTGATTATTATAACGTATGAGCCAAAATTCTGAATCCGCATTACGGCCTGCGGTATAAGCAAGATCTCCTTTAATCTGGAAAAAAGTTACGGCAACAAGGATTATAGCTATGAGTAAAGGAAAAAGCTGGGGGCTTAGTTTTTTTTCATATCCTGTAAAACAAACAATAGCCCAAAGGGTTAACAATCCGATGCATGAATTTGCAACGGACCCAATATCGATAATAACTGCGATGGTTTGTCGATCAACCAGGGGGTTGTTAATGAAGCTAAAGCTTAAACTCCACAGAGCAAGCGCTCCCATCAGGGCGGCAAAGATTTTGTGCAACCTG
>CAYVSF010000320.1:0-4231 GCA_964453775.1 uncultured Bacteroidales bacterium | reverse complement strand
TATCCCGTTTACCAGGGACATCCCATGGATGCCATTATCTATTTTAAGACCGCTTCCCTTCAGGTAAATGCTGCCGAAAGTCAGTGTCCCCAGTGTGGGAATGTAGAGGCAGATCAGATCTTTAAAATTGTAGAAGCCAGGGAGATTGATGATTTTGGGCATCTTACCCGAAAGCGGAGAATGCAACCCGAAGACTGGTATGAAAAGTATTTGGATAATATTCAAGGCAATATTCAGATAGAGGAAGAAGAAAGTTCTCTTCCGGCTTATGATTTCAAAATCCCTAATCTGGTTGAGCAGTTTAAGGTTTTTAGCATGAGGAATTTATTAGCAAAGCTCAGCAATAAACAATACTTAATTCTAAACTTCTTCGAAGCTCCTTTACTGGCTTTTATCCTGGGATTCTTTTCGAAGTATATGACAGAGAGTGGCTATGTCTTTGCAGAAAATAAAAATCTTCCTGTATTCCTGTTCATGTCGGTGGTAGTTGCTATATTCCTGGGATTAACAGTGAGTGCAGAAGAAATCATTAAAGATCGTAAAATCTTAGAACGGGAGAGTTTCCTGAAGCTAAGTCGTTTAAGTTATATCAATTCAAAGGTAGTTTTCCTGTTCGCATTGTCTGCATTTCAAACCCTGATGTTTGTATTGGTCGGTAATATGATCCTTGAAATTGAAGGAATGTTGCTGCCATACTGGGCTATTCTGTTTACCGCTGCCTGCATGGGCAATATGATGGGGCTAAATATTTCTTCCGGACTCGATTCTGTAATAGCTATATACGTTTTGATTCCAATGATCCTGGTTCCTCAATTGCTTCTGGGCGGTGCCATGATTAAGTATGATGATATGCACGATAGCATTACATCAAAAATACATGTGCCTATTTTCGCCGACTTTATGACCACTCGATGGGCCTACGAGGCATTAGCAGTTTACCAGTTTAAGCACAACCGGTTTGAGAAACATTTTTTTGATTACGAACAGAAAATAAGTGAATCGGAATACCTTGCCAGCTATCTTATTCCCAGGATACAAACAAAATTGAAATCGGTGGTTAAAAACTGGAATCCCGAAAATGCCGAAATGATAGCACGCGATTTGGTGATCATCAGAAATGGATTGTTGCTTTTAGCCTCTAAAGCGGATCGGCCGGCTTTCGAATATGTTTCTGATCTAGAGGTGGGAAATTTTTCAGTGGAGAGTGCAGAAGAGATTAATGGCTACCTTTTTTATATGAAAGATTTGTTTTTGGAGCGTGGGGAAGAGGCCAGCAAGTTGCGGGATGAGAAATACAACCGAATGGTAGATTCGCTTGGAAAGGAAGAGTTTATTCAGCTTCGCAAAGATTACTACAATAAAAAGCTTGCAGATATCTTATTGAATCGTACTGATTTGGAAAAAGTATATGAGGCTGATTTCAGGTTAGTACAAAAAAAAGATCCGGTATTTATGGAACCCGATTCTGATATTGGACGGGCCCATTTTTATGCTCCTATGAAAGAGGTGAGAGGCATACGCTTCAGTACTTTTGTCTTTAATATTTTAATGATGTGGGTGGGTTCCGGTGTGCTCTATATTACACTGTTATTCGATGTTCTAAGAAAAATCATCAAATATTTCGAGCATATGAAATTCCGGGATTAAAACCCGTTTAAAAACAGAAACTTTCTTTCCTTTTTCACGTATAGATCTATATTCATCATCAAAGTGTCATCATATGGAACTCCGGATTAAGGGAACAGAAGATACACCCCATATCCATTTTAAGCCCGGGCATATTAGAATAGAGGGTAGATCCATGCCCGAAAACGTGCTTGTTTTTTACAAGCCTGTTGTTGAGTGGGTTGAGAATTATGTGAAAAACCCGGAGCCCTTTACTCAGATTGATGTTCATCTGATCTATACCAACTCCTGTTCTATCAAGTATATCAATGATATATTGAGATTATTTGAACGGGGTTGCGATGAAGATCATAAAATGGAAGTCAATTGGATTTATGACGCAGGAGACGAGTCGGTACATGAAATTGGTACAGACATGTCATCCGTTATTAATATACCTTTTAAATATATCGAAAAGGAGGCCCCTTACCAGGAGAGAAAGCGCTTAAAAGTGAAGAATTTGCTAACAGGCAAGATAGGTGAAATATCCATGCGCTACTGGGAGACCATCAAACGGAACGGGCATGCAAAAGACTTTGAAGTTTTAGAGCAAGTATAAAATTGATTTTAGATTACACTGCCCCGTTAATTTGCGGGGCAGTGTTGTTATATACCATTTTATTTTTTCTGATTTTTCTTCTTTTTTCTGATTCTTCTCCACAGATAAATAACTCCTGTCAGGATAAGCCAAAAAGGCCAAAGCCTGATGACAATGATCAGAAAATTAATAAAACCAATCCATCCTCCTGAAAGTGCGTGTTTAAGTCGTTCCGTGAATCTATCTCTTTGGTCTGGATGATATTTAAAGGTCTTTTTTTGAAACAATACCATGGACAGGGTGCTGTAGTCTACCTGGTCGTTCAGGTATTTAAGTCTTCCCAGGGTACTCTCAATTTCTTCCTCCAGGCGTCGGATTTTTCCTGTACTTGAAGGATGTCTGCTACGCTATTGGCTTTGTTGAGTAATTCATTGTATCGATTTAAATAATTGCGCTTGTTTTTCAGGCGAGTTTCCAAATCGATAAATTGATCAGTAACGTTGCGTGCTTCAATCTCTTTATAAATAACTTCTCCATTACCTGCTTCCAGATCCGCAATAAAACGTTCGAAATAATCAGCCGGGATGCGGATTTTTAAGTTATATGAGATTTCATTTTCGCGATTATTGTAGCTTTCATTGGCATAATAACCCTGGTAACTTTGGGTGAGTGTATCTATCCGTTTTTTGGCCTGCTCCAGATCCCGGACCTGTATGTTTAGCTCTCCATCCTTGATAATTTTTTTCTTGTTTACCTTTTCGGTTTTTTGAACAGGAGAAGGTGGCGGGGGTGGTGGAGTCATCATAGCATTGCCTGAGACCTGTGCCATATCATACTGGAGGTTGTCTTCTTCGGGCAATGCATATTCTGCCTTTTGCTGGTTGCATGCCATGGCCAGCAAAATGAAAGCGAGCGGGAACACTTTTTTTATGGCTTTCATATTTCGCTTGTGGTTTTGGTTTACAATTTTAACTAATCTCTTGTTCGTTTTATGGCTGTTTTCTATTAAAGATCCTATTGCCAAATAACTTTAAAACCATTAAACTTAATATTAATTCAGGCACAACAGCGGGCAAAAAGATAAAGGAAAACATGATATCAGACGAAAATGGCCAGAATATCCAAATGAAAAAGGAATCTCCGATGGTTAAAACTCTGGTAATGAACAGAACAGCAATTCCGTTCCAGAAAGACTTCCGGTTTTTAAATAAGAAATAGGTCTGGAAAAGGATTCCTATTAGAAATGTAACCGAACCCAGGAAAAGAATGAGCTTGATTAGTTCCAATATGGCGATAGGTTCTTGCTCCATGGAAATTTATAATTGGCTGTTCCTGGTATGATTTTGATTTTACCTTAAAGCGGTCTGATTTTTCCACTTATTTAAAGCATCCTTTTTATGGCTCTTTTGATTTTTTTATCTGTTTTTCCTTTCATATACCCAAAAAACACCTTTTGAATAACCCGATCCTCGTCCAACAGGAAGAAGACGGGAACACCAATAATTTTATATGATTTCGTCAATTCTTTATTTCCAACAAGAAAGGGATAATTCATTTCGTTCTTATCGCGGTAGCTTCGAAGCGCTTTTACCTTGTTGCTATAGCTTTCAATACTCACCAGTTTAAAATCATTGTTTTGATTTTCATTTACCAGTTCTTTTAAGAAGGGGATAGAGGCATGGCAGGGTCCACATCCCACTCCGGTGAAACGTACCAGTAGCACTTTTTCCTTTAGTTCGGCAAGTGCAATTTCTTCGCCATCGACAGTTTGCAATTTCCAATCGGGCGCCTTTTTTCCTTCCATTTCATAAGTTGTAATTTCCTGATTTCGCTTGTTTTCAATGGTGAAGTTTCTGGGAAATACCTGTGAAGCTTTAAATTTTACCGGGACATTGCTGGTTTTAAGCTGCGAGATACTTCTGAAACTCACCTGGTGAGGCATATCCCGTTTCACTTTATAGGGCAGGTTGGTTCGGGAGTCGATCCAAATGTCGTACCTTGAGATTTTCCCTTTGTCGGCAGTGTTAT